>JAISXC010000073.1 GCA_031270875.1 Desulfovibrio sp. | reverse complement strand
ATGGACGGCCGCTGTCCCCTGGTGGTTCCGGAAGTCAATCCCCGGCATCTGGAAAAGCATCAGGGCATTGTCGCCAATCCCAACTGTTCCACCATCCAGATGGTCGTTGCCCTCAAGCCTGTCCACGACGCGGCGCGAATCAGGCGCATCGTGGTTTCCACCTATCAGTCGGTTTCCGGCACAGGGCAGAAGGGCATTGAGGAGCTGGAGCGTCAGGTGCGCGATCTCTTTAACGGCCGTGAGCCGGAGAACAAGGTCTATCCGCATCGTATCGCTTTCAACGTGCTGCCGCACATAGATGTTTTTCTGGAAAACGACTACACTAGGGAAGAAATGAAAATGGTCAACGAGACCGTGAAAATTTTTGATGACCCGTCAGTGAGGGTCACGGCCACCTGCGCGCGCGTGCCCGTTTTCTACGGGCACTCAGAGTCGGTCAACGTACAGACGGAAAAAAAGATGACTGCCAGGGAGGCGCGCCTTCTCCTCTCCCGCTCGCCGGGGCTTTTTGTGTACGATAATCCGAGGGAAAACATGTACCCCCTGCCCGCCGTGCATGCCGGAGAAGATCCTGTTTTTGTGGGTCGCATTCGTGAGGACGACAGCATTGAAAACGGTTTGAACATGTGGATTGTGGCGGACAACGTGCGCAAGGGCGCTGCCCTCAATGCCGTGCAGATTGCCGAGGAACTGCTCAGGCGCGACCTCGTCCGCGTGCCGGACAGGAACGTGTTTACGCCATAGGCAAAAGCCGTCGGTCGGGGATGCGGTTGTAAAAACAAGCGGAAAGCAGCCGGAATTACAATGCCGTCAGCGGATTTTGACGCCTCTCTGTTGATTTTTCTGCCCGAAGGGTCGAAAAATCGCCAAGGCCGCGATTGTACGGATGTCCATGCCCCGCCGGACGCCGAGGAGGAGCAGGCCCTTGCCATTGCGCTTGCCTTGCGCGAGGCCGGCCGGACAAGCCCCTGTTTGCTCTGCGCCAGAGGGAGTTGGGCTCAGCGTGAGGCGACGGCTCTCAAATTGCCGCATCTCGCTGTGGGGAGCAGATACAATCCGTTGAATTTGCTGAAGATCTTGTTTTGGCAGCGGCGGTATGCCACTCTGCACATACAGACAGTGGGGGAAGGCTCCCTGCGCTCCGGATGTCTTGTGCAGCGCTGGCGCAAGCGGGGGACGGCCATTCTCGCCCATGCTTTTTTTGTCCGTCTTCCCTCCGAGGCGTGCCGCAAAGGCAAAGCCCTGTGGGCCGCCCGAAAAATTTTCTGCGGCTGCGAGATCATACGCCGCGATTTGGCCGGGGCTGACCCCGGCGGGATGGAAGACCGGCTTGTTCTTCTTGCTCCGGGCATCAACCAGACCCGGTATTTTCCCTCTCCCGCGCGTGGGAGCGAGATCGCGGAGAAAGGAAGGGCGGAGGAAAACCCCAGGCTGTCCGCCGGGGAGAGGCATTTCGTTTTCGGCATGGGATGCGGTCTTGTGGCGCATTCCGGCGCGCTTGCCGCCGTGCGGGCCATGGCCGCCCTGTGGCAGGTGGGCGAACTCCCCCCGTGGGAAGTGCGCATCACGGGTTCCGGTCCGCGTTTTGCCGAAGTTCTGGAAGAGGCGGAGCGTCTTGGCGTGGCTTCGCGTCTTTGCCTGCTCGGCAACCAGTCCGCGCCGGACTTTCTGGCCGCCTGCCATGCCTGGCTCGCGCCGGGAACATCTCCAGAGGAGCGGCCGGACGTCCTCTGGGCTGGTTTCGCGGCCGGTTTGCCGGTAATTTGCAGCAAGAGCGCGCTGCATGTGGAGCGTCTTGCCGGGCATGACGCGGCAATCATGGTGGAACCGGACGATCCTCAAGCTCTTGCCGGGGCCATGATTGAGCTCATGTCCAACCCTGGTCTGCGGCAGGAGCTGCTCACGCGCGCCGCCGCCCTGCGCGGCAAATGGGAACTTGAGCGCACGGCCGGGGGGGCGTGCCGACTCTTTTCCTCCTGGTTTGCTTCCTTTTTTGCTTTTCGATCTCCATAACAGCGCAAAATACAACAGGATTCAGGCATGAAGTGCAAAATCTGCAAAGCCCAGGCCGTTGTGGCATTGAGAAGCCATAACAGCGCTTTCTGCCCGGACTGTTACAAGAAATTTTTTCTGCGCCAGGTGACGCGGGGCATTGAAAGCCAAAAGCTCTTCACGCGCAATGACCGCATCCTGGTGGCCCTTTCCGGCGGCAAGGATTCTCTTTCTCTCATGCTGGCGCTTTTCCGCCAGGGCTACAAGGTGACCGGCCTGCACATTGATCTGGGAATTCCCGGCTCCTCGACGGACGCGCGCGGCGTGACGGAACGTTTTTGCGCGCGCCACGGCCTCAAGCTCATTGTGCGGGAGATGGCGGTCGAGGGACTGCCGATCCCCCTGGTGAAAGAGCGTTTGCGCCGCCCGATCTGCTCCGCCTGCGGCAAGATCAAGCGACAGTTTTTCAATGAGGTGGCCGCCAGGGAAAGATTCGACGTGGTGGCCACCGGGCACAATCTCGACGACGAAGTGGCCCGGCTTTTCAGCAACACCTTGCGCTGGGATGTCGCCTATCTGGCCGATCAGGGGCCGGTTTTGGGTGAAGAGGCCGGTTTTGTGCGCAAAGTCAAACCCCTCTGGCGCCTTACGGAGTTTGAAACCGCCAATTATGCCTTTCTCATGGGCATTGAAAACCATTATGCCCCGTGTCCATACAGCCCCGGCGCCACTTTCAGCATTCTCAAAGGCCTTTTGCAGAGACTGGAGGCGGCCATGCCGGGCCGCAAGCTGGATTTTTATCAGGGATTTCTTGATCGCGGCAAACCTCTGTTTGAGCCGGGTCAGCCCAAAAAGACCGATATGCTTGCGCCCTGCCCTTTGTGCGGTTACCCCACCTCCTCCGGCGGAGAGTGCGGGGTATGCCGTATTCGCATGGCCCTCAAGGAGAATTCCGCATGAAAAACCTGTTGCGCAAAGCTCTGGAACGCAATCCGGGCCTTGCCGACATCACAAGCTATGCCTGCCTTGAGACCATGCGCGTTTGGGGAGAGGCATGGGGGACGGCGCGGCTGCGGCTCAAGGCATTTGCTCTGGGCATTGAACTGGGGCCGGACGTGAGCGCGCACGGACCGGTGGGACTTTTGCGCTGGCCGGGCGGCAGTATCCGTATCGGGGCCGGCGTGAGCCTGATTTCTTCCTGGCGGCGGGCTACCGCCGCCACGGTGGGCGCACCCGTGAGGCTGCGGGTTTTTGGGCCGGGCGCGGTCATTGAGATAAGGGAGGGCGCGCAACTGACCGGAAGTTCCGTAACAGCCCGCTCAACGCGCATTGTCATAGGCCGCAAAGCTCTGCTTGCGCCCAACTGCGTGGTGGTGGACTCGGATTTTCACGCGCCCTGGCCGCCGGAAGAACGCGCGGACAACCCCGGCTACGCGAACGACGCACCTGTCGCCATCGGCGATTATGCCTGGATCGGCATGAATTCGTTGATACTGAAGGGGGTCACCATAGGGGAAGGGGCCATTGTCGGCGCGGGCAGCGTTGTCTGCCGCGATGTGCCGCCGCGCTGTCTGGCCGCGGGCGCGCCGGCCAGGGTCATCAGACGGAATGCGGCGATATGAGATGGGGAGTCGGTCAAAGAAAAATATGTGTCGGAATAACCCTAATGTTCACAAGATGTTCGCCGATAGGCAATAACAATTCTTTACGTTGCCAACGGCAATTTTCCGGCGGCGGGCAATACGCGAGAGGGTAACAAGATGCATTTGAGTTTGCGCACCAAAATACTCGGTCCTGTCGTCATTCTCATCATGCTGATTGTCGGCATCAGCGGCGTGTTGTCCTATCGAAAGTCAGCCGAGGCGCTTGAGGCCGCTCTTGTGGGCACCATGCGGGGTGAAGCGGGAGCACTGATGCGGGCTGTCGGTTCCATGACCGGCAATGTTCTCGCGGATGCCGAACGAATTGCGCTGGGGAAGGAATTCAGCGAATTCTTTCGCCGGGACGTATATGACGAGAAACAGGTTCGGCAATTTTGCGCTGTGCTCCAGAATATGCTGAAAGGCTATTCGGATTTTGACCGCATCTCCGTGGTTGACGTGAAAGGCGCGACAGTGGCCTCGACGGCGGTCGGCAGCATCGGTCAGAATATCGGCGACCGGCAGTATTTCAAGGCGGCCGCGGGGGGCAAGACCAATCTCTCCCAGCCTCTGTTGAGCCGGGCTACCGGCAAGGGAGCCATTAACGCGGCAGCCCCTCTCAGGCTGGATGGCAAAATCGTCGGTGTTGTCTACTGTTCCATTCCCCTTGATCGCTTTTACGAAAGGTGGGTACGGCCCATTCGCGTGGGGCAAAACGGCTATGCCTTTCTGGTGGCGCAAAACGGGCATATCGTCGTACACAAGAACTCCGACTATCTGTTCAAGGACTTGTCGACGACGCCCTATTACAGGGAAATGATCGCCGGGAGTGAGGAATCCGGAGTAAAGGAATATATTGGAATCAGTGGAGATCTTGTCTACAATTATTACTGGAGGGACAAGACGTTGGGCTTGGTCGCGGTTATCCAGGCCGAAAGCGGCGACGTCTTTTCCTCTCTCACCCTGATCCGCGATACCTCGCTGATCATATGCGCCGTCTCCGTCCTTGTCGGCGCGGTGTTGCTTTTTTTCCTGCTCCGGCCCGTGCTGAACACCCTGAAGGCAAGCATTGAATTCGCCGGACGGGTTGCGGACGGCGACTTCTCCGGCACGCTCAACTGCGTGCGCACGGATGAACTGGGCCGCCTTGCGGATGCCCTGCGCTCCATACCGGAAAAACTTCGGGAAGTGCTGGCCATGGCGGACACGCTGGCCGGGAGAATCCGCAGCGGGCGTTTCCGCGAACGCCTCGCTGTCTCCGGGCTGCACGGTTCCTACGCGGCCCTGGCCGATTCCATAAACACCGTCGCCCAGACCTATACCGACGTTATTGATATTGTTCCCCCGTTCATGACATGCGACAAAGATCAAACAATACTTTTTCTGAACGAATCGGCGCAGGCGATTGTGAAAGGAGACTGCTGCGGCACAAAATGTTCCGGGCATCTCCATTCGCCGGAATGCGACACGGAAAATTGCCGCGGCCTTTCAAGCATGAAAAAAGGAAAGATCATGCAGGAAACCTCCATCTTCCCGGCGAGCGGACGTCAGGATGTTTCAGTAACGGCGCTGCCGATCAAGGACGAAAAAGGGGAATGCATAGGTTACTACGAATTTTTCTCGGATGTCACGCAGATCAAGGAGATTCAGAGAACCGTCACAAAAGCCGCGGAGCAGGCGGCGGAAATTGCCGATCACGTGGCCTCCGCTTCGGAGGAACTTTCCAAAAAAGTGGAAGAAGTTTCGCAGGGCACGAATGTGGAACGGGAACGAATGGGAACCACGGCCACGGCCATGGCGGAGATGAATTCCACTGTGCTTGATGTGGCCCGCAATGCCGCCAATGCTTCCGAACAGTGCGAATCAACGCGGAACAAGGCCGAAACCGGCGCGCGGCTGGTGGATCGTGTGGTGGAGGCCATCAACAGCGTCAACAGCGTGGCCACATCGCTGCAAGAAAACATGCATGACCTGGGCCGTCGTGCCGAAAGCATCGGCGGAGTTATGAACGTCATTTCGGATATTGCGGATCAGACAAATCTTTTGGCGCTCAACGCCGCCATTGAAGCGGCCCGCGCCGGGGAAGCGGGGCGCGGGTTCGCCGTGGTCGCCGATGAAGTGCGCAAGCTTGCGGAAAAAACCATGACGGCGACGCAGGAAGTCGGTCACAATATCTCCGGCATACAGTGTTCGGCCAAGATCAATATTGATGAGGTCGAAAAGGCCGTCGCCTCCATTGCCGAAGCCACGGGACTTGCCTCCAGCTCAGGCCAGGCCCTGAGCGAGATCGTGCAACTCGCCACGGCCAACTCCGCTGTGGTATCGTCTATCGCCACAGCCGCCGAGGAGCAGAGAGCCACTTCGGAAGAAATAAATCAATCCGTCGAGGAAGTGAACCGCATTGTCAATGGAACCGCCGCCGGCATGGAACAGGCCGCCGCATCGGTACAGGAATTGGCGGGTATGGCCCATCGCCTGAACCAGGTTGTGGGAAGCCTTAAATCAAGCTGATATACGGCTGTCCTGATGCCGCCGTCCTCCCCCTGAAGCAAGGATGTCGTTTGCGGACAGAGCATAGGGCATTTCGTTATTGAAATTATCTGATTCCAATTCCCGATAAAAATTGTTTCATTTTTTATTGAGAATTGGAATCATGAAGTTTTTCGCGAAGATGTCCTCCTGCCTGGTAGGCAGGGAAGCCTGCGCGTTATCGGAATACTGGGCCAGAACCATCAAGTGCTTGGGGGCGGAATATCGCGGCAAGCTGGAAACGCATGATTGCCAATCGCCTGACGAGCCCTTTGGAGGGAATAATTCAGCCTTTCCCTAACCATACGAGGAGAAAAGCCATGTCTGTTTTACTGATCAACGGCAGTCCGCATCCCAAGGGCTGTACGTACACCGCCCTTTCCGTCGTGGCGGAACAACTGGAGAAAAACGGCCTGACGACAACAATGCTGCAAGTGGGAACAAAGCCCGTGCGGGGTTGTATTGCCTGCGGCAACTGCGCGGAAAGCGGGCATTGCGTCTTCACCGACGATCCGGTGAACGAGGCCGTTGATCTGTTGCGCGAAGCCGAGGCGCTTGTGGTGGGCGCCCCGGTGCACTATGCCGGGCCGTGCGCCTCGGCCTGCGCCTTGCTTGACCGCCTGTTTTTCAGAAAATCAGGCCCCTACGCCCACAAGCCGGCAGCCGCCGTGGTGAGTTGCCGCCGGGGCGGGGCCAGCGCCTCCTTTGACCGCCTGAACAAATATTTTACCATTGCCCGCATGCCGGTGGTGTCTTCCCAGTACTGGAATTCCGTGCACGGCAATACCCCGGATGA
>JAISXC010000008.1 GCA_031270875.1 Desulfovibrio sp. | reverse complement strand
CCCACGATAAGCGCGTTGCGCTCACTGTCCTTGGAGAGAACGTACAGGGGTTCGTCGTGGGCGATGCCTATGCCCCGCCGCTGTCCCTCGGTATAGCGCCACAGGCCCTGATGGACGCCTGTTTCCCGCAGTTTGCCCGTGCCGTCGTCAAGCAGGACAGGACCCGGACCGGGCGGCGATATGCCCAGAGAGGCCCAGTGCGACAGCAGATAGGCGCAGTGCGCGTCCGCTCCTTCTTCTCTTACAAAGCAGAGATCCTGGCTTGAAGAGGGAAGGGGCACCGCAAGCCCTTCCCGGGCCACTTGGGCCGCGCACCAGTCCTTGGCGCGCTCCGCGAGGGGAAAAAGGGCGTATCGCAGGCGCTCCGCCGGGACCAGACTCAAAAAATAACTCTGGTCTCTCGCGCTTTCTTTGGCGGCGTGGAGGCGTGGCGCGGCCACAGGAGGAACGGGGAGGAGCAGGCGGGCATAGTGCCCGGTCGCCAGTTTCTCCGCTCCCAGCGAGAGGGCCGCATCCAGCAGAGCGCCGAATTTGACGTGTCTGTTGCACAGGGAGCACGGGTTCGGCGTGAGCCCGTCGGCGTAGCTCCGTCCGAAGGGGGCGATGACCTCCCGAAAAAAAACGTCGCGCAGATCAGCGACGCGCAACGGCACCTTCAGAGCGTCGCAGGCTCGCTCCAGACCCGGCAGGGCATCCGCCCCGCCCGGAGATGCCGGCGCGAACAGACCGTGCAGGGCCAGCACATCATGGCCTTCGCGCTTGAGGAGCAAAAGCGTGCAGAGGCTGTCCACTCCCCCGCTGACAGCGACGGCCACGCGGCCCGTCACGGCTGTCCCGCCACGAGAATCGCTTTTTTAACGACAACGGGCGTTGTGGGAACGTCGTCGTGCAAGCCCCGTTTGCCCGTGGCGACGGCTTCGATTTTGTCCACCACATCCTGTCCCCTGATCACCCTGCCGAAGACGGCATAACCCCAGCCTTGAGGGCTCTGGCTTTTAAAATCAAGAAATCCGTTGTCCTTTGTGTTGATAAAAAATTGCGATGTCGCGGAATGGGGATCACCGGTGCGCGCCATGGCAACGGTGTACTTCTGGTTTTTCAGGCCGTTGCCGGCCTCGTTGCGGATGGCGGATCGGGTCGTTTTCTGCTTCATATCCGGGGTGAGGCCACCGCCCTGGATCATGAAGCCCTTGATGACGCGATGAAAAATAGTGCCGTCATAATGGCCTGATTTGATGTATTGGATGAAGTTGGCAGTGGATATGGGGGCCTTGCGATCATCCAGGCGCACGAAAATATCCCCGAAATTTGTCTCCAATTTCACGACGGGCGCTGCGGAAGGCCTGGCGGACGCGCCGGGGGAGGCGGGAGACGCCGTGTCGTTCTGCGCGGCGGATGCGGCCCCGCAGGACACGCAAAGAATCATGAGGGCGGACAACAGCGCGCGGACGCGGAAAATTGCCATGGCGGCTCCTTGACGTTCGGGTTTCGGTTTGTGTAGCACAGCGGGACGGAAGGGACAAGAGGATTCGGAGGCCTGTCCTGAAACAGAGGCGCGGGGCCTGTCGGAGAATAAACAGAATTTTTATTCAATATTTCAGTGGGATAAAAAGACACTTGCCAGATGCGAAAAAGTCCTTATTATGGTGGAAAAGACAACTGTTACCAATCCGTTCAGGAGGAGATATGCCCCCCGATATTCGTACCATCGCCCAAAGCGGCGTCAGCGCTGTTTCCGTTTACATGCGTCAGGTCTACCAGTGGATGACGGCCGGTCTTGCCGTCACGGCTGCCGTGGCCTACGCCGTTGCCAATTCCGCCGGCCTGCAGCAGGCCATTCTGGGCAACAGCATCATCATGATAGCCCTCGTCGTAGCTCAATTCGGCCTTGTCATCGCCCTGTCCGCCGCGGTGCACAAAATGTCCGCTTCCATGGCCACCGGACTTTTTTTGCTGTATTCCCTGCTCACCGGTGCCATGCTCTCCTCAATCTTTGTGATTTACCCCGTCGCCTCCATCTCCAACGCCTTTCTGGTCACGGCGGGCACCTTTCTGGCCATGTCTGTTTACGGCACGGTGACTGGGCGCGACCTTACAGCCTTCGGCTCCTTCCTCACCATGGGGCTTTTCGGGCTGATCATTGCCATGCTGGTCAATTTTTTCCTCAAGAGCGGCATGATGGATTTCATCATCAGCTGCGTCGGCGTGCTGATTTTCACGGGGCTCACCGCCTATGACACGCAGAAAATCCGCAATTTCGGTCTGGGCGCCCCTCTGGAAGACGGCACGGCCATGCGGCGCGGCGCCATACTGGGAGCCTTGACCCTTTACCTTGATTTTATCAACCTCTTTCTCATGATGTTGCGCTTTTTCGGCACCAGCCGCGACTGACCGGGATTATCCGTCCCACAAAAGCGCGCGGCCCGTCCGTCCCGCAAAAGGGGCGGGCGGGCTGTTGTTTGGAGAACAGGTCTGATGGGACTGCTTTCCACCCGGCACCGCATGGGGGCGGCGGCTCTGCTGCTGGCCGGCAGCGCCGTTCTTTCCCGCCTCATGGGTCTTGTGCGGGACAAGGTCATCTCCTGGCAGTTCGGCGCAGGCGCTGAGGCGGACATGTACTTCGCGGCTTTTGTGGTGCCGGACTGCATCAATTATCTGCTGGCCGGCGGTTTTATGTCCATCACCATCATCCCCCTGCTGGCGCGGCGTTTTCAGGAGGACGCGCCGGATGCCTGGCGCTTTTTCTC
>JAISXC010000227.1 GCA_031270875.1 Desulfovibrio sp. | reverse complement strand
TCTGGCTGCAAAACCTTTCCGGACGGCGGGGAAAACACATTGCCGCCGTGGCTCTTGCCAACAAAACGGCACGGATTATCTGGTCGCTTTTGGCTCGTGGGGAAGAATACGCCCCCTCTCCAGCCTGAAAGAATATGTGGAATAAGCAGGAAAGAGTGGAAGAAAATTTTCCTGCCTGACGAATGTCAAGACTTGATGGGCAAACGGTCGAACCGGCTTCCGGAAACTCTGGAAGAGACAAAGGCGGAAAACGCCGTTTTTTTGATAAGAACCGGAAGCGCGAATACCATCATGGCACAGGGAACTTTCCCAAAAGATGCCGAATACATGACCGCATTCGTTCCTTTTGCTCAAAAAAGCCTTGACTCAATGGGCGGGTCTGTACATGCCTCTTGATTTATGGGCGACAGCAAAGGGGCAACTATGCGACACTTATTTTTTGTGGTGTCGGCGTAACGGGGAAGAAAATCCCCTGCGTGGCAAATTCGGGTCGGAAAAATCGATTTTGCGGGGTCGGCAGGGCCGAGAAAAGCCAGCAAGTCAAAAAATCCCATGTGGGTAGACTCGCGATCTCTGTTATGCGCGTCTGCCGGGGCTGTAGTCGGCGGGTAATCCGAGTTCCGCGTTTGTTCGTCGGCGGCACTCGTCTGGTTCGAGATCGGCAATCATATATTTTGCGCAAGCCATGTTCCAGCGCCGCGTCTCTTCATCGCGCTTTTCCTGATCCGCGCGTGAGCGTTGGGGCCTGAATGTGAAGGCATTGCGAAGCCCTTTGGTCACTCGGCGCATGAAGTCCGCTACCTTACGGTTAGCTTTCATGGCCTTGCGCTGTAGTCTGCTGCTGGCTCTGGCTCTTTCCCTCTGGAGCATTGGCCCAAGGTTCAAAAATTCAAAAAAGAGCGTGGTAACAACGCGGATTGCCCGCAGGGCCACATAATCGCCCTGGTCGTTGATGGCGCGGGGCTGCTGCACCTTCATAAAGCCCGCGTCTTTGAGCAAGGCGATAGCTCGTTCACAACGGCGCTGGCCGATGCCGGAGTCTCGGACTATGGTTCGCATGTCTATGTCAATGAAGCCATTTTCAAGCGTAGGAGTTCCCAGGCAGAGGGAAGCAAGGTCAAGATGGGACAGGATTGTTTCTATGACAATCTGACACGCCTCCCGGCGCTCGGAACGGGTTTTCCTGTTCGGGTGTGATTGAAGAAGTTTGCATTTACGAGGGTGATAGTACCAAGCCTTTGCCCGCTCTGCGGCCAGTGAGAGGATACGCGGTAAGCCGCCTTTTCCTTTTCGAATGGGGCTGGCCGGAGAGAGGCGGGGGGAACGTGGATCGTGGCCGCATTTATTGCCTTTTGCCCTCTCCATTATGCACCATGCGCCAAGGTAGAAATGGAACACAGAGCAAAGCATTGTGGCTGTAAGGGAAAACCCCTATCAATCCGCTGTTTGGTATAAAAGAGGGGCCAGATGGCATAAAAAAGAGAAGGGTTTATGTGCCAAATATGCACATAAACCCTTGATTTTATGGAGCCGCCTGTCAGATTTGAACTGACGATCTGCTGATTACGAATCAGCCGCTCTACCAACTGAGCCAAGGCGGCGGATGGAAATGTGTTTTCCGCGCTATGGTAGAAATATGGTATAAAAGAGCAAGTTTCGCAAGCAAATACGATTTGGTAACTTGCTGATTTTATTTCTCTTAATCTTCTAAAATGCTCCCGAAGTAAACCTATTACGAATCAGCTGCTCTGCCGAGTGAGCTACGCTGGCAAATGCCTGTATTAAAAAACTTTTTTCGTCACTTTTTCTGTGACTTTTATCTTCTACTTCAAATCCGTCAATCAGGGCAACAGCCTGCGCGCAGTCCGCCGTTGTACCTTGTGTAATAACAGCTCTGAGCGGCATACCATGCGCATCCACGGCCAAACGCAATTTTGTGTTGAACGCCCTTTTGTGCGGCCCATGGCCTGATTGCCGCCTTTTGCCCCCGCCGCATGCGGGTGGACCTTGCAATGGCCTGCGTCGATCGTCAGCCATGCAAAATCGGGTTCATCAATCAAAATTTCAAGCGGCTTCTCCCAGACGCCATTATCGCGCCAACGAATGAAACGACGATGGGTATTCCCCCAACCGCCGAAGTCAGGCGGGAGATCCCGCCACGGAGCGCCGGCGCGTATGAGCCAAAACACCGCATTGATAAAACGCCGGTTGTCCTGGGCGATGACTCCCCAGCTCCCTTGACGACCGGGCAAATGAGGCTCAAGTTTCTTCCAGACTTCATCAGAAATATCATGCCGGCGGTGCGCTGGTACTGTTATATCCACCTCCTTATCGGCGAGATATGACAGAAAATCTAAATTTAGACAATCTCGTGACTACAGCATCCAGCAACTGAGCCAAGGTGGCCCTGTCTACGTTGGATTTCTTACCTCGGCTGACTGTCTTTGTCAAGGCGCTGGGCTGCGGTCCCGTCCCAAGCGAGCGCCCGACACAGCCGGATGGTGGACCGCCTTGCGAATATCCCCGCGAAACGCTTGACATCCGCAAGCTGTGTGGCGGCATACGGACAAAATATCCGTTCCCGCAAGGGCAAAGACGGCCGAAACCGGCCGTTCCGGCCTGATCTTGCCACACAAGGACCTTCCAGTAACGCGCTCTCCGGCAAGAAGCGGCGCGGTTTTTCGCGTTTTCCGCTTTTCAAAAAAAATCTCGGCCTCGTCTCCCTTTCAGCTGAAGTCCAAACGGAAGAAGGCAGGGTGTATCTTTTCACCGCCATTGACATGACGCCTTTTGACCGGATATGCCGCAAACATGGCATTGAGCACCGGCTGACCATAGTTTAAACATCGCAACCGCTCACTCCACAGTGAATGTTGCTATGATTCAGCGCCGCGCGGGCATTAGGAGGCCGTAACGGTTTTATCTGCCCTCCGTCCATGCTCTCAAAACAATATTGACAAACATTCCGTTTCTTGACATTCTCTAGAGACAAAGCGCCCTGACGGGCTTAATTGGGAATCTCGTGCAAAGCGAGAGCGGACCCGCCGCCGTACACCAGGTATAACCTTCTTTCCCCCGCGCGCCACTGGGAACTCCCCGGGAAGGCCGGAAAGAAGCTGGACAGCCGGAAGACCTGCTTTATTGCTTCGTCGGTGAGGACGAGCCTTCGGCAACGGGGCCTTTGCCGTGTGGTTCATGAAGGGGATAAATTCGTTTCCTCCGCCCGCAACGCAGGCGGAGTTTTTTATTCCCTTTTCCCGAAAATGCCCCACGACAGTACAGGAG
>JAISXC010000028.1 GCA_031270875.1 Desulfovibrio sp. | reverse complement strand
ATGGCGGTGCGGGCCTTTTCGTCAAGGGTGTAGTGTTGCGACTCAAGTTTGCGCACAAGATCGTCCACCATGCGGTACATGCCCACCGACTCGTCGGATGCGCCGGAGATGATGAGGGGTGTTCTGGCCTCGTCTATGAGAATGGAATCCACCTCGTCCACGATGGCGAAATTGTGGCCGCGCTGCACGAGTTGATCCGCATAGAACTTCGTTGTCGCGCAGATAGTCGAAGCCGAATTCGTTGTTGGTGCCGTAAGTGATGTCGCAGGCATAGGCCCTTTTGCGTTCCCCGTCATCCAGCCCGTGCACGATGACGCCGGTGGAAAGCCCCAGAAAACTGTAGATCCTCCCCATCCAGGCTGCGTCGCGTTTCGCCAGATAATCGTTGACCGTGACGACATGAACTCCCTTGCCGGCAAGGGAGTTCAGCGCAACCGGCAGAGTGGCGGCGAGGGTTTTGCCCTCGCCGGTTTTCATTTCGGCTATTTTTCCCCTGTGCAGCGCGATGCCGCCAACGAGCTGCACGTCGAAGTGGCGCATGCCGAGGGTGCGACGCGCGGCCTCCCTGGTCAGGGCAAAGACTTCCGGCAGGAGATCGTCAAGAGCGGCGCCGGTTTCCAGCGCGTGGCGAAAGGCGGCCATCCGGGCGGGAAAATCCGCATCGTCCAGGCCGCCCATCTCCGTTTCCAAGGAATTGATGCGGGCGATGACCGGACGGAGGCGGCGCAGAAAACGGTCATTCCGGCTGCCGAAAATTTTTTTGAAAAGAAAGGAAAACATGCCTGTCCTCGCGCTTCAAAGTTGATGACAATCAGTTAGTATAATACGCCGTAACGCGCAAGGCAACTTCTCCGGCTTTGCTGACGCCAGCAAGTCCCCGCCTGTGGATTTTTTGCAGCGTTTTGCCCGGTTACGAAAAAGACGAAGACCTCTCTGCATCTGACTCGTTGAGGCACGGCATAGCGCCCGGAACGCAATGCCGACTGGCTTGGCGTGCCAAGGCAAAAAGGTCGAATCTGACGCGGATTCAGTCGAAATTGCCATAGCGGCAAGCTTGTACCCCGAACAGCCGCAGGGCAAGAAAAATTCGGAATGAAAACCTCTTGATTGCGCTGTCCCGGATAAAACCTTCCCCTGGGGGAATATCCTCCGTTTTTTATTGAAAGCCGGGATAACGGGCCGAGCGTTATCACCAAATTCGTCAATATGGGTAATCTATAATGTCGTCTCCCGCCAGTCCAGTATTAAGGTGAAAATCTCAGCAAACAGCAAAACCTTTCCTTGCAACGGGGCTGGAATGCGTGTATATATATTGATCGTTCCCCCAGAACATTCCGTAGCGGTACGGTTTCCCGCGCGGGCCGGGCGGAAAGCATAACCACAGGATACCCCAATGACCGCGTACTCCGCCTTGTGCAAGACCATACAGGCCGAGCCTTCCCGCTGGCTCGTCACCGGCGTGGCGGGATTTATCGGTTCCAACCTGCTGGAGCATCTCCTGAAGCTGGGGCAAACGGTCGTCGGACTGGACAATTTTCTTACCGGATACCGGAAAAATCTCGACATGGTGGAAACCGCCGTGGGGCCTGAGGCCTGGAAGCGTTTCACTTTTGTGGAAGGCGACATACGGGACATGAAAATCTGCCGCGAGGTCTGCGCCGGCGCGGATCACGTGCTGCACGAGGCGGCGCTCGGCTCCGTGCCGCGCTCCATTGACGATCCCGTCCTCTCCAACGGCTGCAACATCACGGGCTTTGTCAACATGATGGTGGCCGCGCGCGACGCGGGCGTGAAGAGCTTTGTCTACGCGGCATCCTCCTCCACGTACGGCGATTCGCCGGAACTGCCCAAGGTGGAGGACAAAATCGGCAGCCCCCTTTCCCCCTACGCGGTCACCAAATATGTGAACGAACTGTACGCCGGGGTCTTTTCCCGCTGTTACGGCTTTACCGGCATCGGCCTGCGCTATTTCAACGTCTTCGGGCAGCGGCAGGACCCTTACGGAGCCTACGCCGCCGTTATCCCGCAGTGGTTTGCCAGCCTCATCAGTGGCGGGACCGTCCACGTGAACGGCGACGGAGAAACCAGCCGTGATTTCTGCTACATAGACAATGTGGTGCAGGCCAATCTGCTTGCTTCCCTGGCCGGGGGAGAGGCCAGGGACAAAATATACAATGTGGCCTTCGGACAGCGCACTACCCTCAACGAACTTTTCGCCCTGATACGTGAGGAGGTGTCGCGCCATCTGCCGGAGGCCGCCGGAGCCGTCGCCGTACACCGCGATTTCCGGGCGGGGGATGTGCGCCATTCCCTGGCGGACATAGGCCGCGCCCAAAACCTGCTCGGCTATGAACCGCAATATGACGTCCGACAAGGATTGCGCCTTGCCGGGGACTGGTACGCCGCCAATTTGCAATCATGACCCCGGGAACATGCTCAACGAATCGACATTTCAGGATCCGCGGCTCTGCCGCGCGCTGCTCGCCCGCCTTGAACGCGTCCTCGCCGGACGCCCCCTGCGTTTTATGGAGGTCTGCGGCACGCACACCGTGGCCCTTTTTCAAAGCGGCCTGGCCTCATTGCTGCCCGCCTCCGTCACCCATCTTTCAGGACCGGGCTGTCCCGTTTGCGTCACCCACGACGCGGAAATTTCCCTGATTCTGGATCTGGCGGGCAGGGCAAAGACCATTTTGGCCACATTCGGGGATATGCTGCGCGTTCCCGGCCCTGACGGTCGAAGCCTCAAACACGCCAGAGCCGGGGGGGGGCGCGTGGAGATCGTCTATTCGCCCCTGGAGGCACTGGCCCTGGCCAAAAAAAATCCGGACGACGCGGTTGTCTTCCCCGGCATAGGCTTTGAAACCACGGCCCCGACGGTGGCCGCCACCCTGCTGACGGCCCGCCAGGAAAAAATCGGCAATTTCTGCGTGCTTTCCCTGCACAAACTCGTGCCGCCCGCTCTGCGCGCCCTGCTGGACGACGTACGGGACGGCGAAGCGAAAATTGACGCCTTTTTGTTGCCCGGGCACGTATCCACGGTCATCGGCCTTGCCCCCTACGCGTTTCTGGCGGAGCGATTCCGCGTTCCCGGCGTGGTGGGCGGCTTTGAACCGGCGGACATCCTCCTGGCCCTCTGCCTCCTGGCCGAGCAGTTGCGAGATAACGCCCCGGCGGTGCGCAACGCGTACCCCCGCGCCGTGAACGACGCCGGCAACCCCAGAGCGCGCGCCCTGACGGAACAGGTTTTTATGCCCGCCGACGCCCTCTGGCGCGGCATGGGGGCCATCCCCGAAAGCGGGCTTGCCCTGCGGCCGGAGTACGCCGATATGGACGCGGCGCGACGTTTCAACCTCACTCCGGCGACAAGCCCGTCTCCCAAGGGCTGCCGATGCGGAGATGTGCTGAGGGGGCGCATCAGCCCGCCGGCGTGTCCGCTCTTCGGCAGAAAATGCACCCCGGCCTCGCCTGTGGGGCCCTGCATGGTTTCCACGGAGGGCAGTTGCGCCGCCTGGTACAAGTACGCGGAGTATCAATGAAAAACAAACTGTTGCTGGACGCGGGCAGCGGAGGGCGCGCCTCCCGGCGGCTTGTCGCCGAGTGCTTTTTCCGGCATTTTGACAATCCCCTGCTGGGCCGCATGGACGACGCGGCCTTTCTTGAAGACATGCGTCCGCCCATCGCCATGAGCACGGACGCCTATACCGTCACGCCGCTCTTTTTTCCTGGCGGCAGCATCGGCACGCTGGCCGTGCACGGCACGGTGAACGACGTGTCCATGCTCGGCGCGCGCCCCCAATACCTGAGCTGCGCTTTTGTCCTGGAGGAGGGACTGCCTCTTGAACTGCTTGAACGCGTGACGGCGGACATGGCAAAAGCCGCGAAAGAGGCGGAAGTTCTGATTGTGACGGGCGATACCAAGGTGGTGCCCCGCGGCGCGTGCGACAAAATGTTCATCACCACCACCGGCGTGGGCAGCGTTTTTGCCGATCCCGCGCCCTCCGGGCGCAACGCGCGCCCCGGCGACGCGGTGCTTGTGAGCGGCTCCCTGGGCGACCACGGCCTCACCGTCATGCACAGCCGCGAAAACCTTTCCTTTTTGACCGAGGTGACCTCGGACTCCGCCCCTCTGAACAAAATGCTCGCGGCCGTCATTGAACTGGCCGGGCCTGTGCATGTGTTGCGCGATCCCACGCGCGGCGGACTTGCGGCAACCCTCAACGAAATCGCGGAACAGTCGGAAGTTTCCCTTGTTCTGGAAGAAGAAAGCATTCCCGTGCATGAATCCGTGAAAAACGGCTGCTCCTGCCTGGGGCTGGATCCGCTGTATCTCGCCAATGAGGGGAAATGCGTCTGCATCCTGCCGGCGGACCGCGCGGAAGCGGCCCTCGCGGCCATGCGGAATTTTCCCTGCGGGGCGGAGGCGGCCCGCATAGGCGAGGTGACGGCGGCGGGGAAAAGGCCGCGCGTCACGCTGAAAACCCGCATCGGCGGAGGCAGGCTTCTCTCCATGCCGGAGGGAGTTCCTCTGCCGAGGATATGCTGAAACCCGCTGATCTTCGGAGCGTATTCCCATGTGTCTTGCCATCCCCGTACAGGTTGTGGAATTGCAGGGAGAAACCATGGCCCGCGTCCGCGTGGGCGACAGCCGGACTTTTCTTACCGCCTCTACCATGCTTTTGCCGGAGCGGCCGAAAATCGGCGACTATCTCATCGTCCATGCCGGTTTTGCCATGCATTCCCTCACGGAAGAGGAAGCGTTGAGCAGCCTTGAGGCTTTTCGGGAACTTGCCGAGGCGCTGGAAAACGAAAGAATCCGGGAATAAATCCTGGCGCGATATGATTGATTACGCCGCTGCTTTGAACGAAGCCCAGCACGAAGCCGTCACCTGCGGCGACGGGCCTGTCCTGGTGGTTGCCGGCGCGGGCAGCGGCAAAACGCGCACCATCGTCTACCGGCTTGCCTGGCTTGCCGAGCACGGCATCGCCCCGCAGGCCATCCTGCTTTTGACCTTCACGCGCAAGGCGGCCCGGGAAATGCTGCACCGGGCCGCAATACTGCTCAATCAGGGTCTTTCAGGCGCGCAGGGCGGCACCTTCCACGCCTTCGCCTACGGCGCGCTCCGG
>JAISXC010000126.1 GCA_031270875.1 Desulfovibrio sp. | reverse complement strand
AGGCCGTCGATCACCTGTTCGTTGGCGAGCACCGTGTGGCAGGAGGGGCACCAGTTCTGCGGGGCCTTCTTGCGGTACACAAGCCCTTTCCGCAAAAGACGCAGAAAGAAGAGCTGCTCAAAGCGGTAGTATTCCGGCCGGCAGGTGGCGATTTCCCGCGACCAGTCGTAGGAAAAGCCGAGGCGCCGCATCTGGGCGCGCATGTTTGCTATGTTGGCGTACGTCCAGGCTGCGGGATGGGTCCTGTTTTTGATGGCCGCGTTTTCCGCCGGCAGGCCGAAGGCGTCCCAGCCCATGGGGTGGAGCACGTTGAAGCCCCGCATGCGCCTGACGCGGGCCACCACGTCGCCGATGGAGTAATTGCGCACATGCCCCATGTGGATATTGCCGGAAGGATAGGGAAACATTTCCAGCACATAGTATTCCGGCCGCGCGTCGCTGTCGCTGTCGCCGGCGGCGAAGGCGTTCCGCGCCCGCCAGCGGGCCTGCCATTTTTCTTCAACGTCCTGCGGGTGATAGCGTTTCTGTTTCATGTGCCGGAGTGTGGTTTGAGTGATTCCCGTAAAGCGGCGCCGTGGGCGGGTTCTTCCTTTTCCGCGGACCTGGCGGCGGCGTCCAGTATGCCGTTGAGAAAGTGTATGGACTCCTCGCCGCTGAAGGCCCGCCCCAGTTCCAGAGCCTCGTTGATGACGGCCTTGGGGGGCACGTCCCGGCAGAACAGCAGTTCATAGACGGCCATGCGCAGGAGCGTCAGCTCGACGCGGCCCAGGCGGTCCAGACGCCAGTTGATGGCATGGCGGGCGATGATTTCGTCAAGCCGCGCGCTGTTGCTCCACACGCCTTGCACCAGGGTGAAGGCATAGCCCGCGAGGGGGGCTTCCTCCGCCCGGCCGTCGTTGCGCGGCGAGCGCAGGAAAGCCCGCCGCAGAGCCTCGGGGCTGTCCGCCGGGATGAAGGAAAGCCCGTAGAGCACCTGAACGGCCAGCGCCCGCTCGGAGCGGCGTTTTTTGCCCCTGCCCATGTTTCAGAGCTGTTCCAGCACGCGGATGGTTTCCAGCACGGCGGCGGCGGCCTCAGCGCCCTTGTTGCCGGCCTTGGAGCCGGCCCGCTCAATGGCCTGCTCAATGGTGTCGCAGGTCAGCAGGCCGTAGCCCAGGGCCGTGTCGTGGGCCAGCATGGTCTGGGCAAGACCCTTGGTGGCTTCCGCGCAGACATAGTCAAAATGCGGCGTGGCCCCGCGTATCACGGCGCCCAGGGCCAGGATGCCGTCGTAGGCCTTGCCGGCCGCGAGCTTCTGGCAGGCCAGGGGCAGCTCGAAAGCCCCGGGCACGCGCACCAGGGTGAGGTTCGCGCGGTCAAGGCCGTGGCGCTCCAGGTAGTCAATCGCGCCGTCCACAAGGCGGTTGACGATGAAATCGTTGAACCGGCCCGCGACAATGGCGATTTTCAGACCTGTCGCGTCAAGACGGCCCGCTATGGTGGTGATGTCGTTCACGTTGGCTCCCGCGTTTTTGCCTGAAATGCGCAATCCATTATACGCGCTGCGCCGGGCATGTCAAAAAAAAGATGACGGCTGTCCGCGCACGGCGGGAACATCCCGGAATGACACAGGCGCTTGGCATCCATTATTCTCGGCCTGACCGGAAATAATAAAGCCCGGTTGCGGATATGGCAGCCGGGTTTTTTGCGTCGGAAAAAGGGCGGGTTTTTCGGCCCGGCCACATGTCGCTTTTTATAGACAATGAATCGCAAGACTACGCAATTTATTTCGCAATTGCTTTTTTGCGTTTCAGTCAGTGCTTGATATCCATTGCATTCGAACTCCAACCGCGACAATTTCTTATCTATTGTGTTCGGTATAACAAATTGTTTTGGCGACACTCGACATTGTATCGGAAAGCGTATATACAGATTCGACTCCGCGTTTGAGGCCGCAAATACGGCATAGGAAAAGGCGCAAACCGCGCTGACGGAGGACCGCCAATGAAAGTCCGGCTTCCGGCGAAGTTTGTGAATTCAGCGAGATGCGCGGATACGGGCTTTGTGGGAAATATCATGACATGCCGCATTCTGACGCTGAGTAGTGAGAAGGAATGGCCCATGGCCGGACAATGGCTCAAAGGACGGGCGGAGCCTGATGCCGACGTGGAAAGCGGCGTGCGCGAAATACTTGCGGCGGTGCGGGAAAAAGGCGACACAGCGCTTTGCGGGTACACGCGCCGCTTTGACTGCCCGGATTTCGCCCCCCCCCTGCGCGTGAGCGAACGGGATATTGCCTACGCCGCCGCCCAGGTGCCGCCGGAACACCGGGAGCATATCAGCGCGGCGGCTGCCAATATCCGCAATTTTCACGAAGCCCAGACGGAAAAATCCTGGTTCATGACGCGCGCGGATGGAAGCATTCTCGGCCAGCGCGTGTTGCCTGTGGACGCCGTTGGCCTGTATGTGCCCGGCGGGCAAGGGGGCAATACCCCCCTGGTTTCATCCCTGCTCATGAACGCTATTCCCGCGCAGGTTGCCGGCGTGCCGCGCATTGCGGTGTGCACTCCGCCGCGCGGGGACGGCAGCATCAATCCCGTGATTCTGGCGGCCGCGCGTCTGCTGGATATTGACGAGGTCTACCGCGTGGGCGGAGCCTGGGCCATCGGCGCTCTTGCTTTCGGTACGGAAAGCCTGCCCGGAGTGGACGTTGTCGCGGGCCCCGGCAATATCTGGGTGACAACGGCAAAGCGCCTCTGCCACGGCGCCGTGGGCATAGACATGGCAGCCGGCCCGAGCGAGGTGCTGATTCTGGCGGACGCCGCGGCCGACCCCGCCATGATCGCTGCGGACATGCTTGCCCAGGCGGAACACGATCCCCTGGCCTCGGCCCTGTGCCTTACGGATGCTCCCGCTCTGGCGGACAGGCTTCAGCAGGAACTGCAAAAACAGTGCGCATCTCTGCCCCGCTCCCAGACAGCGGCCCGTTCGCTGCTCGACTGGGGCGCCATTGTGATCACGCCGGACATGAAAACCGCCGTCGCCATAGCCAATCAGATCGCTCCGGAACACCTGGAAATCTGCGCGGATGACCCTTGGAGCCTTCTGCCGGAAATTCGCCATGCCGGAGCCGTATTTCTGGGTTCTCACAGCCCCGAGTCTGTGGGAGACTACTTTGCCGGCCCCAATCATGTGCTGCCCACCATGGGCACGGCGCGTTTCGCCTCGGCCCTTTCCGTACAGACTTTCTGCAAAAAAACCAGCATTCTCGCCATGTCTCCGGCTTTTGTGCGGGAAAATGCGGCTGCGGTCGCGAATCTGGCCCGCCTGGAAGGTCTGGAAGCCCACGCCCGCTCCGTGGAAGCGCGTCTGGCCTGAAACCGCGCGGCGCTTGGAGAATATATGCAGGTTGTTGTAAAAACTGACATCAAGGCCTGTCCTCTGCATTCGCGCGGCAAGGTGCGCGACATCTATGCCGTTGACGGCGATACCCTGCTGATTGTGACGACCGACCGCATGTCCGCCTTTGACGTGATCATGGGCGATCCCATCCCTTACAAGGGAATCATTTTGAATAAAATCACCCTGTTCTGGATGGAAAAGTTCAAAAGCATCGTTCCCAACCATTTGCTTGAAAGCGATGTCCGCCGTTTTCCCGCGCCTCTCGCCCCCTACGCCGACATGCTGGAAGGACGCGCCGTGCTTGTGCGCAGGGCGGAACCGCTGCCTGTGGAATGCATCGCGCGCGGCTACATCACCGGTTCCGGCTGGAATGACTACTTGGCGCATGGAAGCCTGTGCGGGCACGAACTGCCGGTCGGCTTGCGGGAATCAGACAAATTGTCGCCGGCGATTTTTACCCCGTCCACCAAGGCCGCGCTCGGCAAACACGATGAAAACATCACCCGTGACGCGGCAGCGCGCCTGCTCGGCCGGGCGGCAGCCAGGGAGGTTGAAAAAATTTCCCTTGCGGTTTATGAAGCGGGTCGGGCCTATGCGGCCGAACGAGGCATTCTTGTGGCGGACACCAAGTTTGAATTCGGCACGATTGACGGCCGCCTGCATCTGATTGACGAAGTGCTGACGCCGGATTCCTCCCGCTTCTGGCCGGCCGCGGACTATAAACCCGGACAGGCGCAGCCAAGCTTTGACAAACAGTATTTGCGCGACTGGCTGAAAAAGCGGCCCTGGGACATGAAGCCTCCGCCCCCCCCCCCTGCCCGCGCAGATAGTTGAGGCCACGGCCGCCCGATACAGTGAGGCGTATGAGATACTGACAGGCGAAAAACTGCGGCGGCCGAATTTTCGCTGAAACGCTCCGGCACGGTAAAAGACGCCTTTTTCTCGCCGGACATTATGATTGCTTTTTTTGCATCGCAAGGAGAAAGTATGCTGCTGGAAGGGAAAAAAGCCCTTGTTCTGGGGCTTGCCAACAACAAAAGCATAGCCTGGGGCATTGCCTCCTGTTTCAGAGAGCAGGGCGCTCGCCTGGCTTTCAATTATGTGGGGGAGGCCATCAAAAAACGGGTGGAACCCTTGAGTGAAGAGATCGGCGCGGAATTCATCTTTCCGTGCGACGTGTGCGACGACGCCCAAATTGATGCCGCGGCCGGGACCATCAAGGAAAAATGGGGCAATATCGACGTGCTTGTGCACTCCATCGCCTTTGCCAACCGCGATGATTTGGCGGGTCCATACATGAACGTCTCGCGCGAGGGCTTCAGGCTGGCGATGGAGGTTTCCGCCTATTCCCTCACGGCTCTCTGCCGCGCTTTCGCCCCGCTGATGCGCGAAGGGGCGTCCGTCATCACCATGACATACCACGGCTCCACCAAGATCATCCCCGGCTACAACGTCATGGGAGTCGCCAAGGCCGC
>JAISXC010000072.1 GCA_031270875.1 Desulfovibrio sp. | reverse complement strand
GCTTTGCGCGGTTCTCACGCGGCAGGCAGGCCGACTCTGGCATGTGAGCAATCTTTTTTACCAGCGCAATCAGCTTGATCTGGCGGAAAAGCTGCTCTCCACGAGTCACCACTCCAGAGCCTTTTTCTGCAATTCCGGAGCGGAAGCCAACGAGGCCGCCATCAAGCTGGCCCGCCGCTATATGCGCCATGTCAAACAGCGGGACGCCGCTGAAATCATCACTCTGAGCGGATGTTTTCACGGGCGAACCCTGGGCACGCTGGCCGCTACCGCCCGGGACAAACTGAGCGAGGGGTTTGCCCCCCTGCCCGAAGGTTTTGTCCAGGTTGCCGCCTGTGATCTTGAGGCTCTCAGAAAGGCTGTCAAGCCCTCCACAGCCGCCGTGCTGCTGGAAGTCGTGCAGGGCGAGGGAGGCGTTGTGCCGTTGCCCGCCGAATACCTGCGCGGGGTGGAGAATCTGTGTCGTGAGAGGGACATCCTGTTCCTGTGTGATGAGGTGCAGTCAGGCATGTGCCGCACCGGCAAATTTTGGGCTTTTCAGCTCCACGGTCTCAAGCCCGATATTATCAGCGTAGCCAAAGCCCTGGCCAACGGCCTGCCCATGGGTGCCATCCTGGCGACCGAGGAGGCGGCCAAGGGATTTGGCCCCGGTTCACACGCGACCACCTTTGGCGGCGGAGAGCTGACATCGGCCGTGGCCGCGAAAACCGTGGAAATACTTCTGCGGGACAAGATGGCGGAACGCGCCGCCGCCCTTGGCGGGCATCTTACAAGCAGGCTTGAAGATCTTTCATCGCGCCATCCGGGAAAAATCAGCGAAATACGAGGCCTTGGCCTGATGATAGGGATTGAGCTTGTCGCCAATGCGCGAAAAATCTGGGAATGTCTGCTCAACAGGGGCTATATCTGCAATTTGAGCCATGAAAAAATTTTGCGTCTTCTTCCGCCTCTTGTTATTGAACGGACGGATCTGGACGCCTTCGTGGCCGCGCTGGAGCAGGCGCTCCAAGGATGAAATTTTTGCTTGCGGAGGGGAAGCAATGGATGTTTTTGACCAAGCTACGGAATTGGAACGTCTGGACAGAGAGTCCGCCCTTGCGCGGGCGCGCGCCGCGGTGCTCCGCGGCGGTCCGGAATGGGTGAACGGGGTGGCCTGTTGCAGGGAATGCGGCGACCCCATCCCCCAGAAGCGTCTGGACGCTCTGCCGGGCGTGGCTCTTTGTCGGGCCTGTCAGGAAGAGCGCGAGGCCGGACTGTTTTAACCTGTCTATTTTTTGAGGCTTTTTTTGTGACTTGACCCTTTTTGAGGAGGAGACGGCGGCGCGCCGGGGAAAAGTTCCGGCACTGACGCCGGATCCCTGAAGGACGCCCCGCCCATCTGAATCTGCCGCGGAAAAACAAGGGCGCCCCAATACAGGCGCGCCGCGCCGGAGGATTTCCATGCTTCCGACATATTGGTCTGGACCGGCGACGGCGTTTGCGGGGCGGCAAAAGGCGGCAGGGAAGAGGGCTCAACGGCCAGGGCGGAGCTTGACAGACACAGCAAAAGACTGATCAGGAAAAGCTGGCGCATATGCGGAACCTCCCGTTTTCTTATCGGCGAAAGGAACGGACGACTTTAGATCATTTTTAGAACAAAACGCTTCGACATCGTAAAAGCCAGAATTTGTATGTCCACGCAAACGCTTATCGCCGCTCCGCAGCGCCTTGCGCCCTGCATTGTGCTCATCGGCATGGCGGGGGCGGGCAAGTCCACTGTGGGCAAAGAAATCGCGCGCCTGACGGGCTGGGCTTATATGGATACCGACCATTTGCTGGAAGCGGCTTACGCCGCGCCTCTTCAGCGCGTTGCCGACGCATTTGACAAAAAAACATTTATACGGGCCGAAGGGGAAATGATTTGCTCCATCAGGGCATCCCGCGCGGTCATCGCCACAGGGGGCAGCGTGGTCTATCACGGAGCCGCCATGCGCCATCTGACGGGACTGGGGGCCGTGGTATATCTGGATGTGCCTTTCGCCGTCATTGAGCAACGCATTGCCGCCAAGCCGGATCGCGGCCTTGCCATAGCCCCGGGCCAGACCCTCTCCGGGCTGTTTGCTGAACGCGACCCGCTCTACAAGGCATGGGCAACGCTTCGTTGCGATGCGGGACGGAAAAACCCCCGGCAGTGCGCCCGATGGATCGTGGAGCGGCTCAAGCGCGAAACAAACTGAAAAACGGGGGGATCCCCGTTTTTCAGTTCCGTCCGGGACGAAGGCTCAATATCGCCATGCCTTGCCGTCAAACATGATCATTTCTGTACGGCTGCTTTTGCCGACTTCCTGGCAGGGCGCCGCAAGGGCGGTTTTCTGGTCCGCGCCGCGGCATTCGTACAATCGTTCGGTATAGCGGATGATGCCCACATACAGGCCGGGCGCGTTAGCCGGGCGTATTTCGGTGATCACGTCCGCCGTATCCACTTCCACATAGGTTGCCACATGTTCCCTGTCCCTCTTCTTGACTTCCTTGGCGCCCTTGGAAGGGCGGATAGTCCGCGCCGCCTGCCCGGTCAGCCTGCGCGCGGCGGCGTCCAGTTCGCCGCGAATCTGGGCCTCGCTTTTGCGGCCTTTCGCGGTTGAAGAGGTTTTATTTTCTTTGGCGGTTGGCTTTTTACCCTTGGCCGCGGCGGGTTGTGGGGCCGGTTCGGGGGCCGGAGGCTCCGCGGTCGCAGGCTGGGGCTCGGCGTTGGCGGCTTTTTCGCCGGAGGCGGCGCAGCCCGCCGTGAGAAAAATGAGGCTCAGAAGAAACGCGGAAAAAGCAGTACGCATGGAATCCCTCATTATAAAGCCGGGCGGCTGACACCGTCCGGCTTTATCGTTATAGTGTCCGTTTGCCGGTCAGGGATTACTCAAAGGAAATCTCCGTACGACGGTTCATGTAACGGCCTTCTTCACTCTTGTTGTCGTATTTGTAGGATTTTCCCTTGCCGACGGAGGACATGCGGCTGGCCGGCACGCCCTGTTTTGAGAGATAGGTCTTGACGGAGTTGGCGCGGTTCTGGGAGAGCTTCTGGTTGTAGGCGTCGGAGCCGATATAGTCGGTCCAGCCGGTCAGGAGCACGCGCTTGTTGGATTCCGCCTTGATGAGGTTGGCCGCCTCATTCAGGATAGTTTGGGCCTTGCTGTCCAGCGCGTAGGAGTCAAAAGCGAAGTTGACGCCACGCAGCACGATGACGTTGGCTTCACGGCAGAAGACGGCCAGAACAAAACGCTCCACAGCGGCGTCGCTGGTGGCCAGATCCTCAGCGCGCACAAGCACGCTGGCCGGATTCATGCCAGCGATGGCTTTGACGGTGGCTTCGCCGTTCTTGGTGTCGGCCAGGGAAATGATGTGGACGACGAGATTGCGCTGGCTGGCATAAATCTGGCGGGCCACTTCCACAAGGTCGGCGCCGCGGTTGTTGTCGCCGTCGGTCACCAGAATGACCGCGGCGTCGCGCTTCATGCTGGAGAGGAAGGGTTCATACTTCTGAAGGCCGTCGCCCATGCTGGTCAGGCGGCCGAAAATTTCAAAACCGGAACGCAGCTTGTTCAGGCCGGCATCCATGGCGGCGCGGTTCCACGGTCCCTGCTGGATGATGGCGCTGTTGGGCGAAATGGTGTGCAGGCCGCCGTTGTAATCCAGGGCGGGAATGGCCGCATTGACGCGCTTGAGCGCAGTTTTGGCCACAATGATTTTATCCTGCTTCAATTGTTTGTTTTTCATCATCATAGAACCGGAATAGTCCACAACAAAGTCAAAACTTTCAATCTTCTTGGTGCATGTCACCGGCGCAGCCGCGGCTGCCGCAGCGTAGCTCAAGATCAGAGCCGCAGCAAGGACAAGGACACGAAATGATTTCATAATGCCTCCTAGGTTGAGTGGATGTGATTGTTTTTCGCCCGCCAAGGCATAGTGTCACCGGAAAAAAGCGCTATTATGCCTGTCTACGCTCTTCTTCATACCCCTATTTGAAAAAAACCGCAAGAGCCAATCGACGCGGGGTCAAGGTCATTTTTCCCAGATTTTATCAAGTACGGAATGACACTGGGTGATACTCCGAGACGCTTGCGAAAAAAATCTCAACATACTATACTGTTTTTTCCGATAATCCGAATCTTCCTGCGCAACCATGCGCCCGTTCCGGGAAAACAATCACATCCGGGAGAACATCATGCCGAACAAAATCTCCATCATCGGTGCCGGCAATGTGGGCGCCACGGCGGCCCAGTGCTGCCTGTTCAAAAACCTCGGTTCCGTGGTGCTGCTCGACGCCGTCGAAAACATCGCCAAAGGCAAGGCTCTGGACCTGTCACAGGCGGCCGCGTTGCACAAGCACCGCTTCCCCGTCAAGGGCACGGCCGACTATTTGGACACGGCCGGCTCAAACGTGGTGATCATCACGGCCGGTCGGGCCCGGCGGCCGGGGATGACTCGCGGTGACCTCCTGAACTCCAACGCTTCCATCGTGAAAGACGTGACCAGGGCGGTGGCGGAGCATTCTCCCAAGGCGACGCTCATCATCGTCACCAACCCCCTGGACGTCATGTGCTATGTGGCCTGGAAGGCCAGCGGCCTGCCGCATCACCGGGTCGTGGGCATGTCGGGCCTGCTTGACTCCTCCCGCTTGCGCCACTACATAGCCGAAGCCACGGGCGCGGCCCCGCACACCGTGGAGGGCCTGGTGCTCGGGGAGCACGGCGACTCCATGGCCGTGCTGACCCGTCTGGCCACTGTGGGCGGCGTACCCGTCACCAAGCTGCTCAGCCCCGA
>JAISXC010000067.1 GCA_031270875.1 Desulfovibrio sp. | reverse complement strand
CGCACCTACACGCTGCAGCCCTACCGCCTGGTGAAAGACCACCGCACCGGTTGCGAGACGGGCGACGTGGACGCCGTGCTGGACGGACAGATTGACCAATTCCAACACGATTACCTCCTCCATCTTCATGAACGCCGACACTGATCTCCAAACGGCGTCCCGGGCAGTCATTGCAAGACAACGCGACGTGCGGCGATTCGCGGCCGACATCGCGGGGGAACTTGCGCGCATTGCGCGCGGCTGCAATGAGCTTTCCCTTGTTTGCGCGGGGGTGGTCGACGGCGGAAGATTGCGGAAACTTTTGGGCTTCGCGGCCCTGGCCCGTGTGGAAAACACCCTCGCCTCCGCCATGCGCCTGACCATGAAAGAATGTGACAGCCTGGGGCAGATTGCCGAAGGCCGCCACGCTCTGCTTCTGCCCGGCGTGGGTCTTTCCTGCGCGCGGCTTCACGGGGAAAGAGTGCAAAAGACCTTCGCGGACAAAATGCGCCGTCAATACGGAGACAGTGACTTGAAAATCACCTGCGCTCTCGGTATTGTCTGCATTGGCCCAGGCGAGCGAAGCGGCGCCGGGGATCTGCTTGAGCGGGGCAACCGGGCCCTGCAAAGCGCCCTCGCGCAAAAAAATGTCCATATCTGCCAGGAGCGGCTTGCTCTTTCCGAACACCCCACCCTGGTGCGTTCCTGCGAAAAACGATTCCTTTTTTTTGGTGAGGAATAGTCATGGCGGTCAACTGTACATTGAGCATTGCCGTATTGAGCGGCAAGGGCGGCGTGGGCAAAACGAACATTTCCCTCAATCTGGCCTGCGCGCTGCACCAGACGGGTTTTAAAATCCTGCTTGTGGACTGCGATCTTGGCCTTGCCAATCTGGATGTATTGCTGGGCATCGCCCCGCAGGGCAATTTGCAGGATGTGCTGCTGGGCGAAACTCCTCTGCGCGAGGTGCTTTACCCTGTGGAGCCCGACGGCTTTGACGTGCTGCCCGCGGCCTCGGGTGTGCCGGAACTGAGCGAGATGAAAGCGGAATCGCGCAATGAGCTGCTTTCGCGCCTGGAACCGCTGCTGGGGAATTACGATTATGTGTTTCTGGACACAGGCGCCGGCATTTCCGGAACCGTGCAGGCTTTTGCGGCCATGGCCGCGGCCCGCATAGTCGTCATCACGCCGGAGCCCACCTCCCTGACGGACGGCTACGCCCTTATCAAGGTGCTTCACAGCCGTTATAATCTGCGGGATTTTCTGGTGCTGGTCAATCAGGCATCCTCCGCCAGGGAGGCCAGAGGCTTCTTTGACAAGCTGGCCGGCGCCTGCCGCCACTTTCTGCATCTGGAACCGGTTTTTCTCGGCCATGTGCGCCAGGACAAAAAAGTGCCCGAGGCCGTATGCAGGCAAATACCGCTCTTGCGCCATGCGCCGGGATGTCCGGCGGCCCAGGACATGCAGACTCTGGCCGCCGCCCTGCAACGCGCGCGTCTTGCCATGGCGGATCCGCTCTCTGCGAGAAAAATTTTGCAGGATTTGCCGAATTGAGCAATCGTATCAAAATCGTTCAGGAATTGCTTTACATACTGCGCCAAGGGATATAAGCTCGGACCCCGAGTACCCCGTAATAACACCAGGGAGACGAAATGAACAAAAGCGAACTTATCAAGACGCTGGCGGATGAGACAAACATTTCCCTTGACGACGCCACCATGGCGGTCAACACGTTTGTCGAATCCATGAAAAAATCCCTGCTCGCCGGTGACCGCATTGAAATTCGCGGGTTCGGCAGCTTCAAAATCAAGGAATACGGGGGATATTCCGGACGCAACCCCAAAACCGGGGAAAAAATTTCCGTTGTTCCCAAGCGGCTGACTTTCTTCCGGGCCGGCAAGGAACTCAAGGAATTCATCAATCAATGAATTCACACCCCGCTCGCGCGGACCATGCATGAAACGTGAAGGGAGGAGGCCATGCGATTTTCCGGTGCCCTGACGGCTCTTGTCACCCCTTTCAAAAATAACGCCGTGGATGAAGAAGCTTACGGCGCTCTGATTGAACGCCAGATCAGGGCGGGCATACACGGCCTTGTGCCCTGTGGAACAACGGGCGAATCCGCCACCCTCACCCATAAGGAGCACGAACAGGTTATCGGGATATGCGTCGCGGTGGCGCGCGGCCGTGTGCCTGTGCTGGCCGGCGCCGGCTCCAACAACACCTCGGAAGCCGTGCGCCTGACCCGCTTTGCCCAGAAGGCGGGGGCCGACGGCGCTCTTTTGATCACGCCCTATTACAACAAACCCACCCAGGAAGGCCTGTATCAGCACTTCAAGGCCGTCGCGGAAGCTGTGGAAATGCCCCTTGTACCCTACAATGTGCCGGGGCGCACGGGCTGCAATCTGCTCCCGCCCACCCTGAGCCGCCTGGCCGGGGATTTTCCGCACATTGTCGGCATCAAGGAGGCGACGGGCGACATGTCCCAGGGCAGCCGCATCCTTGAATCCTGCCCGGAGGATTTTGACGTTCTTTCCGGGGATGACTTTACCGCCTTGCCGCTCATGGCGCTGGGCGGCAAAGGGGTGATTTCCGTCACCTCCAATGTGGCCCCGGACCGCATGGTCGCCATGTGCGCCGCCGCCGACGGAAATATGAAAGAGGCGGCGCGCATGCATCACGCGATCTTCCCGCTGCACGAAATCATGTTCGCGGAAACCAATCCCATACCCGCCAAAACGGCTCTCGCGCTCATGGGATTGATCCGGGAAGAAATGCGGCTCCCCCTCTGCCCCATGAGCAAGCCCAACAAGGACAAGCTCGCGGCCGTGCTGAAAGAGCAGAGTCTGCTGTAGACGGCGATTTTCCTGAACACCCTGTCCCCGGAGCAAAACAGAAGCCGCCGGCATAAACAGCGTGGAAACTTACTGCGTCGATTATAGCATTTTACGCTTGAGATTGTCGCTTGACGGCGAAGTGAATTCGCCTTGCGACAATCTTGCTGCAAGGATTTGCTTGCAAATCCTTGCAGCGCAAATTATACATTTTCAATGTTAATTTGCTCTAGCTCTTGCGGTCTTTTTCAAAAAGAGTTATGTACAAGAGCGTAAACAGGCATAATACCGCTTTTGTCCGGTGACGGTATGCCTTGGCGGGCAAAAAACAAACACATCCACTTAACCCAGGAGGCATTATGAAATCATTCCGTGTCCTTGTCCTTGCTGCGGCTCTGATCTTGAGCTACGCAGCCGCAGCCGCAGCTGCGCCGGTGACATGCACCAAAAAAATTGAAAGTTTCGACTTTGTTGTGGACTATTCCGGTTCCATGATGATGAAAAACAAACAGTTGAAGCAGGATAAAATCATTGTGGCCAAAACGGCGCTCAAGCGCGTCAACACGGCTATTCCCGCCCTGGATTACAACGGCGGCCTGCACACTATTTCGCCCAACAGCGCCATCATCCAGCAGGGTCCGTGGAACCGTGCCGCCATGGATGCCGGCCTGAACAAGCTGCGTTCCGGCTTTGAAATTTTCGGCCGCATGACCAGCATGGGCGACGGTATTCAGAAGTATGAGCCTTTCCTCTCCAGTATGAAGCGCGACGCCGCCGTCATTCTGGTGACTGACGGCGACAACAACCGCGGCGCCGATCTTGTGGAAGTGGCCCGCCAGATTTATGCCAGCCAGCGCAATCTCGTCATTCACGTCATTTCCCTGGCCGACACCAAGAACGGCGAAGCCACCGTCAAGGCCATCGCGGGCATGAATCCGGCCAGCGTTCTCGTGCGCGCTGAAGATCTGGCCACCAGCGACGCCGCTGTGGAGCGTTTTGTTCTGGCCGTCTTCTGCCGTGAGTCCAACGTCATCGTACTGCGTGGCGTCAACTTCGCCTTTGACTCCTACGCGCTGGACAGCAAGGCCCAGACTATCCTGAATGAGGCGGCCAATCTCGTCAAGGCGGAATCCAACAAGCGTGTGCTTCTGACCGGCTGGACCGACTATATCGGTTCCGACGCGTACAACCAGAAGCTCTCCCAGCACCGCGCCAACTCCGTCAAGACCTATCTTTCCAAACAGGGTGTGCCGGCCAGCCGCATGTCCGCCGTTGGCAAGGGCAAATCCTACAAGTACGACAACAAGAGTGAAGAAGGCCGTTACATGAACCGTCGTACGGAGATTTCCTTTGAATAATCCCTGACCGACAAACAGACAATATAACGATAAAGCCGGACGGCGTCAGCCGCCCGGCTTTATAATGAGGGATTCCATGCGTACTGCTTTTTTTGCTTTTCTTCTGAGCTTCACCCTTCTCACGGCGGGCTGCGCCGCCTCCGGTGAAAAGGCCGCCGGCGGCGAGCCGCAGCCCGTGGCCGCGGAACCTCCGGCCCCTGAACCGGCCCCGCAGCCCGCTGCGACCAAGGGCAAAAAGCCAACCGCCAAGGAAAACAAAAGCTCTTCAACCGCGAAAGGCCGCAAAAACGAGGTCCAGATTCGCGGCGAACTGGACGACGCCGCGCGCAGGCTGACCGGACAGGCCGCTCGGACTGTCCGCCCCTCCAAGGGCACCAAGGAAGTCAGGAAGGGGGGCAGGGAACATGTGGCAACCTATGTTGAAGTGGATACGGCGGACGTGATCACCGAAATGCGCCCTGCCAACGCGCCCGGCCTGTATGTGGGCATCATCCGCTATACCGAACGGTTGTACGAGTGCCGCGGCGCGGATCAGAAAGCCGCCCTTGCCGCGCCCTGCCAGGAAGTGGGCAAGAGCAGCCGTACCGAAATGATCATGTTTGACGGCAAGGCATGGCGATATTGAGCCTTCGGCCCGTGCGGGACTGAAAAACGGGGAGCGCCCCGTTTTTCAGTCTGTTTCGCGCTTGAACCGCTCCACAATCCACCGGGCGCACTGACGGGGGGTTTTCCGCCCCACATCGCAACAAAGCCTTGCCCATGCTTTGTAGAGCGGGTCGCGTTCGGCAAACAGCCCGGCGAGGGTTTGGCCCGGCGCTATGGCAAGGCCGCGATCCGGCTTGGCGGCAATGCGCCGCTCAATGACGGCGAAAGGCACATCCAGATACACCACAACCCCCAATCCCGTCAGATGGCGCATGGCGGCTTCGTGATAGACCACGCTGCCCCCTGTGGCGATGACGGTGCGGGATGCCCTGATGGAGCAAATCATTTCCCCTTCGGCCCGTACGAATGTTTTTTTGCCGAAGGCGTCGGCAACGCGCTGGAGAGGCGCGGCGTAAGCCGCTTCCAGCAAATGGTCGGTATCCATGTAAGCCCAGCCCGTCAGATGCGCGATTTCTTTGCCCACTGTGGACTTGCCCGCTCCCGCCATGCCGATGAGCACGATGCAGGGCGCAAGGTGCCGCGGAGCAGCGATAAGCGTTTGCGTGGACATTACAAATCCTGGCTTTTACGATGTTGAAGCGTTTTGTTCTGAAAATGATCTAAAGCCGTCTGTTTCCTTCGCCGATAAGAAAACGGGAGGTTCCATCATGCGTCCGCTTTTCCTGATCAGTCTCTTGCTGTGTCTGCCCGGCCCCGCCCTGGCCGTTGAGTCCCCTTCCCTGCCGCCTTCTGCCGCCTTACAAACGCCGGCGCCGGTCCAGACCAATATGACGGAAGCGTGGAAATCCTCCGGCGCGGCGCGCCTGTATTGGGGCGCCCTTGTTTCTCCACGGCAGCTGCAGATGGGCGGGGCGTCCTTCAGGGATCCGGCGTCAGTGCCGGAACTTTCTCCCACCGCTCCGCCGCCTGCCAAAAAAGGGGCAAATCACAGAAAAAGCTCTCAAAAATAGCGCAGCGCGCGCCCGCGCAAGGACGGACTCTCTGCCCAGGCGCTCCAGTTCCGCAGTTTGCTCAAAGACATCCATTGCCTTCCCTCCACAAACAAAAATTTCATCCCTGAAATGCCTGCTCCAGCGCGGCCACGAAGGCGTCCAGATCCGCCTGCTCAATAACAAGAGGCGGAAGAAGGCGCAAAATTTTTTCATGGCTCAAATTGCAGATATAGCCCTTGTTGAGCAGGCATTCCCATATTTTTCGCGCATTTTCAACAAGCTCAATCCCCATCATCAGGCCAACGCCGCGTATTTCGCTGATTTTTCCCGGATGACGCGATGAAAGGTCTTCAAGCCTGCTTGTAAGATACCCGCCAAGGGCGGCGGCGCGTTCCGCCATTTTGTCCCGCAGAAGTATTTCCACGGTTTTCGCGGCCACGGCCGATGTCAGCTCGCCGCCGCCAAAGGTGGTCGCGTGTGAACCGGGCTCAAATCCTCTGGCCGCCTCCTCGGTCGCCAGAATGGCCCCCATGGGCAGTCCGTTGGCCAGAGCCTTGGCCACGCTGACAATATCGGGCTTGAGGCCGTGGAGCTGGAAGGCCCAGAACTTGCCGCTACGGCACATGCCGGACTGCACTTCATCACACATGAACAGGATGTCCCTCTCACGACACAGACTCTCCACCCCGCGCAGATATTCGGCGGGCAACGGCACAACGCCCCCTTCGCCCTGCACGACTTCCAGCAGCACGGCGGCCGTGGAGGGCGTGACAGCCTCTCTGAGGACTTCAAGATCACCGGCGGCAACCTGGACAAAACCTTCGGGCAGGGGGGCAAACCCCTCGCTCAGACCATCCCGTGCGGTAGCGGCCAGCGTGCCCAGGGTTCGCCCGTGAAAACATCCGCTCAGAGTGATGATTTCGGCGGCGTCCCGCTGTTTGACATGGCGCATGTACCGGCGGGCCAGCTTGACGGCGGCCTCGTTGGCCTCCGCCCCGGAATTGCAGAAAAAGACTCTGGAGTGGTGACTCGTGGAGAGCAGCTTTTCCGCCAGATCAAGCTGATTGCGCTGGTAAAAAAGATTGCTCACATGCCAGAGTCGGCCTGCCTGCCGCGTGAGAACCGCGCAAAGC
>JAISXC010000011.1 GCA_031270875.1 Desulfovibrio sp. | reverse complement strand
AAACGGAAAATAAGATAGTAGCGGCCCGGTTCCGGCTCCACGTCGGCGGAAAAAAAGCTGCGGAAACTCCGCTTCCAGTCCACCGCCGGAGGCGGCGCGTCCTCGGAGCCGCCCTGCTCTCTGCGCAAATCTTCCATGAAGTGCATGGTCAGGGCCGCCACATGGCGGCAAATCCCCGAAAAAGAATCCTCGCAGTTGCAGCGGCTCGTTACGGCCTGCCCCGTCAGTGAAAAAAGCAGCGAAGGGGTATATACCTGAAAACCTTCCCCTTGGATCGTGCCCTGCACTTCCCAGGTCTCGCCCTCCTGGATATTTATTTTTTGCACCCCGTTGTCCGAAAGTATATACTTGGCGGCGTCGCTGACATACTCAGGCACGGTGTCACGCAGGAATCTGCTGCACATTTCCTTTATGGAACTCAATTCTGAACGGCTCATGGTCTTATGGCGATAGCACAGGATTGAGGGCAAAAGCAACTAAAACAATTCTATGAAAAATAATTTTTTCACAATTTTCTGCGTGTTGTTCCTGACCTTGGCCGCCCGGGACTCTTGCTGCCCTGCCGCCGCCGGCGGGCAAGCGGAGGAGAAGCCGGCTTTTGGCGATCGCATCATTTTCGGCAGCATCGGCGAGGCTTCCAATCTGATTCCCTACATCACCACGGATTCCGCCTCGCACGAGGTGTCGGACCTTCTTTTTGTCGCGCCCTTGCGCTACAACGGAGATTTGCGGGCGGAGCCCTGGGCGGCGGAACATTTCAGCATGGAAGACCAGGGACGGCTTCTGCGTTTCAGGCTGCGCAAAGGCATCTTATGGGAGGACGGGCAGGAGTTGACGGCGGAAGACGTGGCTTTTACTTACCGGATCGTTATTGATCCCGCCACGGCAAGCCCCTATGCCGACGATTTTCTGCGTATCAGGGAACTTCGGGTAACGGGCCGCTATTCTTTTGAAGTGCGTTACGAAAATTTCTTTTCGCGCGCCATCGCCTCCTGGATGAATCCCATTCTGCCCAGGCACATTCTTGAAGGACAAAACATACGCGACACCCCCTTCGCCCGCCGGCCCGTCGGGGCCGGCCCCTACCGCTTCAAACGATGGGAGCCGGGCAGCCGCATCATCCTGTCGGCCTCGCCCACCTATTTCCTGGGTCGTCCGCACATTGCCGAGGTGGTGTACCGCATCATTCCGGACACGGCCTCCATGTTCATGGAAACCCGCGCTGGCCGCCTGGATGTGATGGATCTGAATCCTATGCAGTATCTGCGGGAAACCAACGGCCCCCTCTGGCGGAGAAATTTCGCCAAATACCGCTATCTGGCGTCTGTTTACGTCTTTTTGGGGTACAACATGGCCCATCCTTTTTTCCGGGACGCGCGCGTGCGCAAGGCCATTTCCCTTGCCATCAACCGGGAGGACATCGTCAAGGGTGTGCTGCTCGGACAAGGCATGTCGGCCTTCGGCCCTTTCAAACCCGGGAGTTGGGCCTATCATCCAACGCTTGAACCGGTGCGGCAGGATGTCGCCGCCGCCCGCGTCCTGCTGGCCCAAGCGGGATTCGGGGATAAAGACGGCGACGGCGTCCTGGAAAGAGACGGGAAACCGTTTTCCTTTACCATTTTGACCAACCAGGGCAATGAGCAGCGCATCCTGACAGCCGAAGTCATACAGCACGAGCTTGCCGCCGTGGGCATTGACGTGCGCATACGCACTGTGGAATGGGCCGCCTTTATCCGCGAATTCGTGCACAAGGGGCGTTATGACGCCATCATCCTGGGCTGGACCATTCCGCAGGACCCGGACATCTATTCCATATGGCATTCCTCCGGCGCGCGGGACAATGGGCTCAACATCACACGGTACATCAACGAGGAAGTGGACGAGTTGCTGGAAAAGGCACGCGCCACGCCGGACCAGAACGCACGGGCCGCGCTGTACCACCGCTTTCAGGAAATTCTGGCCGAGGAACAGCCCTATTGCTTCCTCTTTGTGCCCTATGCCCTGCCCGTCATACAGCGACGTTTCACGGGCATACAACCGGCTCTGGCCGGAATCATGTACAATTTTGAATCCTGGTGGGTTCCGCGGGAAAAACAGCGCCATACGGTCGTTCCGTAGGGTGTTCACAATATTTCAGAGAGTCATAAAATTTACACAGGGCGAGGTCAAATTGTCCGAGAAAGAAATAATAGACGGCCGTGTCAATATGGCTGTCAAATTTATGCTCACTCCTGAATTTTTTTCATCGGATATATCATACATCCGATTAATCCCTTGTAATTGTAGATCAGCTTTCCAGTTTTCAGGGCGGTATTTCTGTTGTAGGCATATTTTTTTGAAGATTCCGAAATCCTCACGTCCCAGACGCAAGTCATCGCGTTGAACAGCATATTCACCCCCGCCGCGACAAAACCTGCTCCGGATTTCCCTGGGGAAGGACAGAGTAACCGTCATAATCGGTTTGTTTTTTCTGCATACTCCTCTTCCGGACCTAGGCCAGGGACTGCCCAGTCAAGATCAGGTTGAATGTGCCGTTTTTCACGCCGGTGCAGCTGATCAGTCTGTCCGCCAGCGCGCGCATGCGCGCGGCCTCACCCTTGATGACCAGAACTTCCAGACAATTGTTGTGGTCAAGGTGGATGTGCAGAGTTGCCGCAATAACATCATGCTCGTCGTGCTGAATCCGCATGAGACGCCGGGCCAGATCATTTTTGTGATGGTCGTACAGGAGGCTCAGCGTGCTCGCGCCCTGCCCGTGCGCACCTGCCCCGGAATCTTCCACCAGGGCTTTGCGGATCAGATCCCTGATCGCCTCCGAACGATTGAAGTAGCCCTTACGGCGGCAAAGTTCGTCAAAAGGCTCCAGCAAATCCTCATCCAAGGAAACACCAATGCGCGTCAGTTTGCCCATATCCGCCACCCGATGTTAAAAAACGACAATCCGCGAATCTCCCGGCTCCCGGCAAGATTTCTGCCGGCTCGCTGAAAGCCCCTGCCGGGGAATTCCCGCAAGGCGGCTATATGGCGGCGTCCAGCAGCAAATTGTCCCTGTGTATCGCTTCAGGGTAGTGCGCGTCGCCAAGAATGATCGCCACCTCATGGCGCCTGAGTCCCATGATTTTTTTCAACTGGGCCGCGCTGTAATTGCTCAGTCCCACACCAAAGCTCCGCCCCTCGTGCAGAACCCGCACGAGAGCCCCTTTCTGGAAAGTTCCCTCCACAGAACGCACTCCGACGGGCAGCAGGCTTCCACCCTTGTGCAGCAGAGCGTCGGCCGCGCCTGTATCCACAGCCACGGCGCCGGCCGGCTCCGACTGATAGGCCATCCAGAACTTTCGACGCGGAATGGCGTGTTCCGCCGGCCGGACCCAGGTCCCCTGATGGGTTTCCCGACTTTCGGCCTCATCAGCCGTCCCGCCGCCCGCGCCCAGCCCGAAGGCCCGCGCCAGCACATGCGGCGCGCGGCCGGGCAGAATCAGGGTGGGAACGCCGATTTGCGCGGCGCGGCGGGCAGCCAGCAATTTGGAATACATGCCGCCGCTTCCCGCTTCCGTTTTTCCTCCGCACAGGCGCTTCAGGTCAAGGGCGGTCACATTTTCAATGCATTCCATGACCGGCGCGTCCGGTTTGAGGCGCGGGTCGGCGCTCTGCACGCCGGGGGCGGAGGTCAGATTGACGAACAGGTCAGCGCCGGTGAGATTGACCAGCAGACTCGCCAGACAGTCGTTGTCGCCGAACTTGAGCTCGCTCACCGAAACCGTGTCGTTTTCATTCACTATGGGCAGCACGTTCCAGTCCAGCAGCGCGGCAACGGTATTGCGGATGTTGAGAAAACGCTCTCTGGAGCGCAGGTCGTCCCTGGTAAGCAGAATTTGTGCAGTAGTCATGCCGTGAGCGGCAAAGGCCGCATCCCAAGCGCGCATGAGCTGTCCCTGCCCCACTGCGGCGGCGGCCTGCCGGGCGGCAAGGTTTGCGGCGTCCAGTTTCTGCCCGGCTGCGGACAGAACAGCCCTCCCGGCCGCGACGGCTCCGGAGGAAACCAGCACCAGACGCCGTGGTGAACAGCCCTCTCCGAAGCTGTTCTGCAAAAGGGCCATCTGCCGCGCAAGACTGGACATCACGGGCGTATTGAGCCCCCGCGCGTCGCTCAGAACGGCGCTGCCCACCTTGACAACCACCGCGCGCGCTTGGCTGACAGCCCCGCGACGTTCCCCGCACAAATCCTCCCGCCTGTCGAGCATGGCTATTCCCGCGTGCAACCAACTTCAATATCAGGAAAATCTTCGTCCGAACATGTTGTATTGCCGGTTTTTTCGTAGTGTACAATGGGAGTGTGGCTTTCCACAGCATCGCGCAAACGCCAGATTTCGGCAACCAGTTCCTTCATGTGTTCTCCATGCAGGGCGCAGACAAAGAATATGCGTCGTCCTTCGGCACGGGCTCGTGACTGCAGGGCGGAGAGGCGCTCCCTGGGAAGCAGGTCGATTTTGTTGATGACCTCAATTTGCCGCCGCCCGGCGAGTTCCGGGTCAAAACGGCCCAATTCCTCATTAACCAGCTCAAACCCGCTCCAGGGGGCATCATCGTCCACATTTTCAGCGCTCAGGATATGCACCAGAAAACGGGTGCGCTCCACATGCCTCAAAAAACGGCTGCCAAGTCCAAGGTCCATGTGCGCGCCTTCAATAAGGCCGGGGATGTCAGCCATGACCAGACGTTTGTCCGGGGTCGCCTCGTCCGTCATCACGCCCAGATTGGGGGTCAACGTGGTAAAGGGATAGGCGGCGATTTTTGGTCTGGCCGCCGACACGCGCGAAATAAAAGTTGATTTTCCGGCATTGGGCAAGCCGATCAGACCGACATCCGCCAGAATTTTCAGTTCCAGGCGCAAGGTGAATTCTTGCCCCCCCTCTCCGGGTTGGGCGAACCTCGGCGCGCGCATGGTGGACGACTTGAAATGCTCGTTTCCCTTGCCGCCGCGTCCGCCTCTGGCAGCCGTCACCCGGGAACCCGGTTCGCTCAGATCAGCGAGCAGACACTCGCCGTCCGGGCTTTCCAGAAAAACAAGCGTGCCCACCGGCAACCCGATCTCAAGGTCTTCGCCACTTTTGCCGTTTCGTTGACCGCCTTGGCCGGATTGTCCGTTTTTGGCCTCATACAGGCGTCTGACGCGAAAATCATAGAGAGAAAGCAGTTTCTCGTCCGCCTTGAGAATGACGGAACCGCCGTCGCCGCCGTCAGGTCCGCCGCGCGGGACAAATTTTTCCCGGCGGAAAGAAACGCAGCCGCGGCCGCCGTTGCCGGCCCGCACCATGATTTTCGCTTCGTCCACAAAACGCATAGGCGGAGATGCCTTTATTCCGTATCATCGCGGAATTCCGCGTGTGACCGGGAACGGAAAAATCGGGAACAAAAAGGGGAAGATGCTCACGCGTCTTCCCCGAAAAGTAGCTGCTTCGGGCTGTTATGCCGCGGTCGCGTCCACATGTACGCGCACGCGGGTATGACGTTTGCGGATGTACTTTTCAAAACGCACCACGCCGGCAATTTTGGCAAAAAGGGTATAATCCCTGCCCATGCCGACATTGACGCCGGGGTGCACGGTTGTGCCGAGCTGACGCACCAGTATGCTGCCCGCCGGGACATGCTGTCCGCTGAAACGTTTGACGCCGCGCCGTTGTCCCGCGCTGTCCCGCCCGTTGCGTGACGAACCGCCCGCTTTTTTATGAGCCATATCGCCTCCTCTGTGCCCCCTGCGTCAACTGCCCGTTGAGGCAAGGATTTTCACTCCTCCGGGGCAGTATGATGGATGAAATGGATCCCTGTTATGCCATTGCCGAACGGCGTCAGCCGTTAATGCTTTTGACCCGGAGCGAGGTGAAATCCTGCCGGTGCCCCCGCAGCTTGCGCGAATCGTTACGCCGCCAGCGCTTGAAAACCTTGATCTTCGGGCCTCGTCCGTGTTCCGTCACTTCCGCGGTGACGGTAGCGCCCGCAAGGTAAGGCGCTCCGACCCTGCATTCGGCCCCGCCGATCAGAAGCACCCTGTCAAGGGTGATTTCCGCTCCGGTCTGGGCCGCCAGTTTTTCCACGGCAAGTTTCGCGCCTTCCTGAACGCGGTACTGTTTGCCGCCGGATTCAATTATAGCGTACATAGTCTCCTCCAAAAAGAGAAACGGAAGTATGCCCCATCCGGCGGCGGGTGTCAAGCCGCAATAACGCCCGGACGGCAAAGTCGGCGTGTTTTAGCCGCCGCCCGCTGTCAGCAACTCGGCCTCGTTTTTGGCTATCTGTTCGGCGTCGACTTTCGCGGTGATGACCGCCTGTGTCGCCTCGTCCGTGTGGGTGAAGGTCTTGAAGCCATTGCTGTCCACCGTATTGTCTGTCGTCCAGCTTTTGTCGATGTTGATTCCGTTGTCTCCAATGGTCATGCCGATATTGGCGAGGTTGAGGCCGTTCTCGAAGTCGGCCGGGTTGAAATTCCCCTTAATGGCGATTTCAGCGTTGCTGGCGGTGAGCAGTTTGCCCAGGTCGCCCGTGAATTTGTCTCCGAGGAGTATGAGATCTATGCCCTCGCCGGCGTCTATCTTCAGACTCCCTTGAATCGCTCCGTCAATGGCGACGACATCATCGCCGCCGCCGGTGGCGATGGCGCCTCTGATCCCGGCAAGGGACAGCCCGCCATCGGCGGCGATATGCACATAGTCCCCGGCATCGTCCTGGCCGGTGTTGATGGAGAGGTTTCCGATCCAGCCGCCCGAGCCGTCCCACACAGAGCCGATGTCAACCTTGTCCTCCCCCTCGCCGGTGTTGACGGTCAGGGTGCCGAACCGGCCAATTGAGGTGGCGCCCTCAATGCGGACCTCATCCTTGCCCTCGCCGGTGTCTATGGTGAAGTTCCCGATGGAAGCCGCGCCGTCAATGACGACGGCATCATCGCCGCCGCCGGTTGTGATGGAGCCGCTGATCCCGGCAAGGGACCGCCCGGCCTCGGCGGCGATACGCACATGGTCCTTGGCATCATCGTCCTGGCCGGTGTCGATGGAGAGGTTTCCGCCCCAGCCAGTGCCGTCCCACACAGGGCCGATGTCAATCCTGTCCTCCCCGTCGCCGGTGTTGACGGTCAGGGTTTTGCTCCGGCCAAGCGTGACGGCGCCCTCAATGCTGACCGCATCATTGCCGCCGCCGGTGTCTATGGTGAAGTTTTCGATGGAAGCCGCGCCGGCAATGACGACGGCATCATCGCCGCCGCCGGTTTTGATGGAACCGCTGATCCCGGCAAGGGACCGCCCGGGCCCATCGGCGGCGATACGAACATGGTCCTTGGCATCATCGTCCTGGCCGGTGTCGATGGAGAGGTTTCCGATCCAGCCGCCAGATCCGTCCAGCACGGGGCCGATGTCAATCCTGTCCTCCCCGTCGCCGGTGTTGACGGTCAGGGTACTGGACCGGCCAAGCGAGGCGGCGCCCTCAATGCTGACCGCATCATCGCCGGCGCCGGTGTCTATGGTGAAGTTTCCGATGGAAGCCGCGCCGGCAA
>JAISXC010000052.1 GCA_031270875.1 Desulfovibrio sp. | reverse complement strand
CTGCTTTCCATGATGAACAGCCCCGCTCCCACCCGCGCGGAAACCACGGACGTGGCCAATGCCGTGCTGGACGGGGCGGACTGCGTTATGCTTTCCGAGGAGACGGCCATGGGCAATTTTCCTGTGGAAACGGTGCGCTATATGAGCAAAATTACCGACGAGGCCGAGGCGTTGCTCTTTGACCGGCGCAAACTGGAAGAACCCGACGCCAACAGGGGGATGCCGGAATTTCTGGCCTATTCGGCCTGCCTGCTGGCCGACAAGGCGCAGGCCAAGGCCATAGTGGCCCACAGTGTCAGCGGGGCGGCGGCGCGGCAGGTTTCCGAACGGCGGCCCCCGCAGCGCATTTACGCTTTGACCACAGACCCCGTTACCGTCAAAAGTCTCAACTTTGTCTGGGGAGTGGAACCGGTTTTCGTGCGCAAGGAGGACGAGCCCCTGAGCCATCTCGACAGGGCTGAAAAATTCATCAATATCAGTCGGGATCTCGCGACGAACGACTGCGCCGTCATTACCGCCGGCCAGCTTTCCAGGCCGTCGGACACGCCGCGCGGCACCAATCTGGTCAAACTGTATTGGAAATGACAGAAATCATCCTTGACGGGAACAAGCCTTATGGCTGAAAAAACAAAGTCCTTCATACCGGGGCACATCAATGACGAATTTTACCAGATCAGCAGTGAAATTCTGAACAGCTTTCCCAAATACCGGCCGCCGGTGGATCTGTTCTGCCTTCGCGAAGACATTGCGGTGCTGGCCCCGTATTGCAGAAAAGAGTCGCGCCTGACCAACGAACAGGTGGAGGAAGTCGCCCGCATCTGTGAAAAAGGCAATCTCTTTGTCTCGCGGATGGATCACCGCATCTATTCCCGCCATATCATCAGACAGCTTGACCTTGTCCTGCAGGATCAGAACCTCAAGGAGGGAGAAATCGCGGATATCTGCATCCGCGCGTTGAACATGCGCTATACGGAATTCTGCGAACAGCCGGTCAAGGCGGTATTTGACCCCCTGTACCGCGACATTCTGGTGACCACCGAATATATTTTTACGGACAGGCATCGCGTAAACGCCTTTGTCCGCCGTCTTTTCCGCAAGCACGATCAAGCCCGCCACGCCGTCAATTGCATGTCCCTCGGTCTTTGGCTCTGGCTGCAGAACGTGGCGGAGTACCGCCGCAAGGACATGGACCGCATGGCGGTAGCCTTTTTGATGCATGATATCGGCATGTGCAAGGTTCCCGCCTTTCTTGTCAACAGGCGGGGCTCCCTGAAAAGCGAAGAGCGGGAAAAAGTGGTTCTGCATCCGGTTGTCGGCGTCAAGCTGATGCAGAAAATTGAGATTTCCTTTGAGGAGCTGCTCAGGGCCTGCTATGAACACCATGAACGCATGGACGGTTCCGGCTATCCGCAGAAAATCAGAAACACGCAGATAAGCCGTACCGGCCGCATGACAGCCGCAGTGGATTCCTTTTCCGCCATGATCAGCGAAAGGCCATATGCCAGGGGCAAGGACATGCTGGAAGCCGCCAGGGATTTGGCGGCCGACACCCGGCGTTACGACTCTGAAGTGACGAAATTGCTTTTTTCGGCGCTGGCGGCCGGCGACTTTGGCCAGTTTGCGGATATGGACGCAAGCCTGGACGCGCCCGCCTAATTCTGATTCCAAATAAAATGTTCCATTTCATTTGGAGAGCCGCAGGCAGGCAAAGCCCGCCTGCTCCCTGCAAAACCTACGGTTTTGGCGTCTGTCTGGCAGGCGTCCGCTTACGCGGCCGCCAGAGCAATTTAAAGTGAATTTGCCCTAATCCATGGGGCGGCGGTAAAATCTCCCGTCCAGTTGTTCCGTGTTCAGTATGTTGATGAAGGCGTCGGGATCAAGTTTTTTTATTCCGGCGACGAGCTTATGCGTTTCGTTGGCGGCGACGACGGAATAGAGCATGACCCGCTCGGCCATCCTGTATTGGCCGATTCCGGTGAAGGCGGTGGCGCCGTGATGCGTCTGATCCCGGATCAGGGCATAGATCTCTTCGGGCATGCCTGTTATGATGAGCAGGGTTTTGCGCTGGTAGCCGCGGAAAAGCGCTTTCAGGCCCATGGTTGTGGTGTACTGGAATATGATGGAGTACAGGGCCTTGTCCAGTTCAAACAGGCAGCCCGCCAAGGCCAGAATTACGCAGTTCCCGGCAAAAATATGGTGCCAGGCGTCTTTGCCGTATTTTTCGGAAATGAAGATGGCTATGAAGTCGGTGCCCCCGCTGGTGGCATGGGCGAAGAGGCACAGACTGATGGAAAGGGCGTTGAGCAGACCTCCGAAGACTGCGGAGAGGAGCATGTCGCGCGGTTGCAGAAAACTTGTGAGCATGACGGGCATCCAGTCAGTGAGCAGACCGCTCAGGGCAATCATCAGGCAGGAGTACAGAGTGAAGCGTTTGCCGATGAACAGATAGGAGATTGCGGCCGGCACGGCGTTCAGGATGTAAAGGATGATGCTGAAAGGCGCGTTGACCCCGGCGAAGCGCAGGGCGCTCTCCTTGATGAGCAGGGCAAGGCCGGTAAAGCCGCCCGGTATGAGAGCGCCCGCATGCACAAAGGTATTGAGGTTGAAAGCCATCAGCACAGAGGCGGCTGTAACCAGCGCGATGCGGGTGCCTGCGGATGGGGAAGTTTTTTGAGTGTGCATGAATACCTCGCGCGGCTGTTTTAGCCGCGCGTTTTCGAGAAGGCAAAGGAGTTTTTGCGGCAGGCGGGGCAATCGCGAAAACGGGCTTTCAAAATTCAGGCCGCAGCAGGGGGAAGAGGATGACTTCCCGGATGGAGGGGCAGTCCGTGAGCAGCATGACAAGACGGTCAATGCCCACGCCCTCGCCGGCAGCCGGGGGCATGCCGTATTCCAGCGCGCGCAGGTAGTCCTCATCCATGCTGTGGGCTTCCTCATCGCCGGCTTCCTTTTCCCTCACCTGGTCCGCAAAGCGCATGCGCTGATCCACAGGGTCGTTCAGTTCGGAAAAAGCGTTGGCCATTTCGCGTCCGGTAATAAAGAGTTCGAAGCGGTCCGTCAGCTCGGGTTTTTCGTTGTTTCTGCGGGAAAGGGGAGAAATTTCCGTAGGGTAATGGTAGATGAAGTGCGGCTGCACCAGCTTGTCTTCCACATCCAGATCAAAAAGTTTGGCCTGAAGTTTTTGCAGACTTTCCCTGCTGGTTGTTTTTTCGCCGCGTTCGTGGATGTAATCTCGTAATTTATTGTAATTGTTGTAAAGTTGTTCGTCGTGTCCGCCGATCTGCCTGAGCGAATCGTAGAAGGAAAGGCGGGTCCAGCGCCCGGGGGTGAGGTCTATTTCTTTGCCCTGATAGGTTATGACGGTGGCGCCGCACGCCTTGAAAGCCAAATGGGCGAAAAGTTTTTCCGTAAAATCCATCAAATCGCTAAAAGTGGCGTAGGCCCAGTAGAATTCGCACATGGTGAATTCCGGGTTATGGCGCGTGTCAATGCCTTCGTTGCGGAAATTGCGATTGAGCTCGAACACTTTTTCAAAACCGCCCACCAGCAGGCGTTTCAGATAAAGCTCCGGAGCTATGCGCATGTAAAGACGCAAATCCAGGGCATTGTTGTGGGTGACGAAAGGGCGCGCGGTCGCCCCTCCGGGCAGGGGCTGCATCATGGGCGTTTCCACTTCCATGAAGTTGTTGTCTTCCATAAAGCGGCGAAATTCACGCACTATCAGACTGCGCTTCTGAAAAATCTCCCGCGTGCGCGGCGTGACGATCAGATCCACATAACGTTGACGGTACCGTGTTTCCTGATCTTTGAGCCCGTGGTATTTTTCGGGCAGGGGCCTCATGGAGCGGGCGAGCAGGGAAACTCCCGCGCAGTCCAGAGTGAGCTCTCCAGTTTTTGTCCGGAAAAGGCGGCCGGTGACGCCGACGATATCGCCCACTTCCAGTTTTTTGATGACAAGGCAGGCGGCGGAGTTCAGGTGTTCCTTGGCGGCGTAGCACTGGATGCGGCCGCCTTCGTCCATGATGTGGAAAAAGAGCACCTTGCCGAAAGAGCGCAGGGAAACAATGCGCCCGGCAAGGGCAAGGATTTCTTCGGACTGCCCCAGCGCTTCGGCATCCGCCGCTCCGAAGCGTTCAAGTACAAAGGCTATGTGGTGCCGTTTACGGAAATTGTTGGGGAAAAGGGGAATACCGGCATCTAGGAGGTCACAGGCTTTGCTGACCCGGTTTTTAAGCACTTCATTCAAGCCCTCGCGCGCGGCCATGCTTTCCAGCAAAGGCATGAAATAGGCCGCATGCGGAGATTTTGTGCTCAAGCGCACAGCATGCCTGGTTTTCTTCTTGCCGTCGTCCACAAAATTCTCCGTTCCCCGAAGCAGGCCGATCCAGGGCTGAACTTTTTTCCAACCGCAAACAGCAAGTGGTCATATCGGAATTGGAATCAGGGGCAGCAACCGGGCAGCGCGGATATTGGGGGTATAGCCTATGTCATCCCGTCTTTGGCGTCAAGATTTTCATCATGCGCAGTTCCCGCGCTGTTTCGTGCAAAGGCGGCAAACAGCCCGCCTGCATTGCTCATAATTTTTTCCAGCTTGCGCCGCGTGAGTTTGCCCACGCGCAGCAGGCGCTCCTGTTCTTCCTTGATATCGAAAAGCGGCCAGTCGGAGCCGAAAAGCAGCCTTTCTTCCGGCCAGATCCGCAGAAGTTCCCGGACAGTGTCGCCATGGGCGAAAAAGGAGACGCTTGATGTGTCAAACCACAAGTTCTTGAGCCTCCTGCCGCCGAACAGCCTGACGGCGTCTTCCCACATCAGGTAGCCGCCGAGGTGCCCGGCGATAACGGCGAGATCGGGAAAATTGTCCAGAATGGCGGCCAGTTTTTCCGGGGAGGAAGGGGCGTCCCTGGGATTTTTGTTCGAACCTATGTGGAATTGTATGATGAATTTTTTTTGCGCATATTCGAAAATGGGGAGGAGACTTTTGTCGTCCATGCTGAATCCTTGGAAGTCGGGATGCATTTTGAGTCCGCATATGCCGGCCTGTCGCAACCGGGCGAGTTCATCCTCAAAATTTTTATAGCCCGGGTGCATGCTGCCGAAGGCAATGACCTCGGGATATTTTTTTTGCAGGCTTATGGCGTAGTTGTTGGCGGGGATGACCTGCGCCGGCGCCGTGGCGGCGCAGAGCACGACAAACCTGTGAATTCCCGCCGCCTGCTCACGGGCGAGCAGGTGTTCGATGGTGCCGTCGCCCGTGCAATCCGTGGCATAGGCGGCCTTGATCTGCGCTATGGCCTTGCGCGCGATTTTTTTGTGAAAGGCGTGGGTATGTATGTCTATGAACATGAAACGGTTGTGTTGACGCCGTTGACGACGTTCACCGGCGTCCCCAGTTTCCAGCGGCGGATGTTTTCCGCCGTCAGGATGATGATTTTTTGTCGCGCCTTGGCTGTGGCCCAGGCAATGTGAGGCGTGATGACGGTATTGGGAGCCTTGAGCAACGGATTGGAGGCGCCGGGCGGTTCGGCGGAAAGCACATCCGTTCCCAGTGCGCGCAGTTTGCCGGATTTCAAGGCCTTGGCCGCATCCGCCTCATTGACCAGCCGACCGCGCGCGGTGTTCAGCAGAATGGCGCCGTCACGCATTTTCGCAAAGGCGCCGGCGTTGATGATTTCCCTGGTTTGCGGCGTCAGCGGGCAATGCAGGGAGACAACATCGGAGGAGGCCAGAAGCTGATCCAGCGAAACAAAGGCAAAGGGACTGTATGTGGGCGGATTTTTGGGATGCGGGCAGGTGGCGAGCACGCTCATGCCGAAGGCGTGCGCCAGTTCGCCCACGCGCCGTCCTATGGAGCCGAAGCCGACAATGCCCATTGTCAGCCCTTCCAGACACAGGGGAGTTTTTTTCCAGCAACACCACTGCGTTGCTTTTTTCCACTCCCCCGCCTTCACGCTTTCAGTATATCCGCTCACATGCCTGCAAAGTTCAAGCAGCATGGCCATGGTATGCTGGGCGACGTCATCCACGCCGTAGGCCACGACATTGCAGACAGGTATGTTCTTTTCAGCGCAGGCCTCAGTATCCACAACATTACAGCCTGTTGCCAGAATGCATACCAGCTTTACCCCTTCAAATCTGCCAATATCCTTGCGTTTCAGGGGGGTTTTATTGGTCAAGAGCACGTCGGCGTTTCTGGCGCGTTCCACAACCTTGCCGGGCGGGGTTTCACCATGCACTTGCAGTTCGCCGATATCTGAAATGGGATCCCACTCCACGTCGCCGGGATTGATGACAGCGCCGTCAAGAACAACTATTTTCATGAATCTCCCCCGGAAAGTGAATGGCCGCCCGTGCGGGCGGCCATAAATCATAATGCTGATGACCCTTTGGGAAGGCAGCAAGCTGTCTAGTGAGCAACCACGCGGAAGTCGTCGCGGCGGTTCTTGGACCAGACGGATTCGCCGCTGCCCTGAACGGCCGGGTTCTCCTTGCCGTAGCTGATCATTTCAAGCTGGCCGGGATTCACGCCAAGGGTGGCAAGATATTCATAGGCGGCGCGGGCGCGGCGTTCGCCAAGAGCCAGGTTGTATTCCTGGGTGCCGCGTTCGTCGCAATTGCCTTCAATGCGTACGCGGATGGTGGAGTAGCGCTTCAGCAGATCAGCCTTGGTCTTCAGCATGTCTTTGTATTCGGGTTTGATGTCAAACTTGTCGAAGGCAAAGTACACGCGGGCATCGGTGATCTGCTGGATGGCGGCGCGCATCTCCGGCGTCAGTCCATCGTCATAGGCGCCGTCGGCGGATTTCTTCGCGCAACCGAAACCGGCGGCGAGGGCCATAACCAAGGCGAGAATCAGAGCGTAACGTTTCATCAGTGTCCTCCTGAACAACTCATACTCCAAAAATTTCCCTTTCCTTTCTACATCTGCATCATTGTGGTCTGCCGCGACCACGGGCAAATGGTATCCATACCGCGATTTTTGTCAAGGCGCGGGAAGCCTTTTCTTGTATTTTCCGTAAAAAATTTTTGGAATTGGCCGGGCGCCCGGCGCCTCCTGTCAGGTCCGGCCCCGGGGCCCGCGAAACGGGTTATTTCATCGGCGCGCTCCAGCGCGGGAACGAGGCCTGGCCTCCGCCTGCGGGTACTTGCTTTGGTTCCCCCCCGTGGCGGGTTGTCAGGTAAATGCCGCGTCCGCCGCCCCGCGTGGAGGCAAAGGCGATAAAATAGCTGTCCGCGCAGAAGGAAGGCTGTTCATCGCTGCCCGGGCCGTAGGTGATCTGGCGCTCCGTGCCCGTAACCATGTCCTGCACAAAAATGCGGTGTCCGTAATCCGTCATGCGGCTGTATACGACCAGGGTGCCGTCAGGGGAGAGATTGGCCTCCGTGTTGTAGGTTCCGTTCTTGCTTACGCGGGTGACGGCTCCTGTCCCCAGATCCTTGAGGAATATTTGCGGCCCGCCCAGACGCGAGGAGGTGAAGGCCATCTTGGTGCCCGTGCTGTCAAAGGTCGGCGAGACATTGATGGAATCACCCTGCTCAAGTATCCGTTCTTTCTGGAAAACATGGTTCAACAGAAATATGACCGGATACCTGCCGTTGGAGAGGGCCACGGCCACCTTGTTGTCGGGCATGAAAGCCGGGCCTATGACCACATTGCCGGGAAAGCGTATACGCTGCACCTTTCTGCTGTTGCTGTCCCAGACGCCCAGGGCGTGGGATTTCTGGTCGATATGGGAAAAAACCACAAAGCGCCCGTCGGGCGACCATGCCGGGGAAAGCGCCTCCCCCGGTATATTGGTGATTTGGCGCAAGTCGCGCCCGGTGGGTTTGACCAGCCAGACATCGGCGCGCATTGTGCCTGTTTTTTTGACAAAAGCCAGCGTGGACCGGAAAAACGCCCCGCTGCCCGTCAGGGTTTCCAGCAGGTCGGCGCAGAAGCGGTCCGCCACTTCGGACAGATCCTTGGAAGAAACGCGCGAGTATTCCTTGCCGAAGAGACGGCCGCCGGTGTTTGTTTCAAAAGCGCGCAACTGGACGGATTTTGTGCCGCTGTCGCCGCCGGGCCAATAGCAGGTCACCAGAATGTCCGATCCGGCGAGTTGGAAGCGTTTGAAATCCAGGCTCGGCGGCTCATACCCCGCAAGCACTGTTCCGCCCAGCACGGTTCTGGGATTGGTCAGCCGCACGAACGGAAGGAAACCCAGGTTTTGCTCCACAAGCTGCTGCAGATCCCGGCCCATGCCGGTGGCCTCATTCTGCGGACCAGTAATGGGCGCCGCCAGCGCCAGATTGACTATGTTCTGTCCGGGGCCGTAAATGTCCACGCGCATGGCGGCGTTGGCCGCAGTGCTGAAAAAAAGACACAGCACTGTGGGGAGAAGAACTCTTTTCATGGCGTATTTTCCTTGTTGTCGCCGGACGCCGGTCAGCGGCGCCTCAATTTGAAGGTAAGTTCAACAGGATTGCTGAAAGCCGGCGGCGGCGGCGGAAGAACGCCCGCCCGCCGTATGCCCCGCAACACATATTTGTCGAGTAACCCGTCGCCGGTATCCCTTACAAGTTCGTATTTCGCCACGCTGCCGTCGGCGTTGATGTGCAGCCGCACGGTGGCGTAATACTCCCCCGGCTTTGTTTCCGCAGGGACGATTATGGCGTTGAGCAGGTGCCAGTTGATGTTTGACACGTATTTTTCCACTTTTCTCACCGATGCCGCCTGCGCCGGATCGGCGGGGGCAACGGGCGGATCGCCTTGTCCGGTCCGTGGGGGCGGCGGGGGCTGAGGTTGCGGGGCCGTGTTGCCGGCTGTGCCCGGCATCACCAGGTGTTTCTCTTCAGCCGTCAGGGAAGATCCCGGATTCTGCGCCGCCGGCTGGTCCCTGCGTTGCGGCCCTGCCGGTTCCGCGGGGCGCGGCCGGGCATCGGGCAAAGGCTTGCCGGTGCGTCTTGCCGCCTGTTCCGCCTGTTCACGCGCCCGTTCCTCGGCCGCGTCGGCCCGTTGCTTGCCCATGACCCGCTCGGTTTTGTCTCTTTCCCTCATTTCGGCCCGTAGCGCCTCCATGGGATCGGGCGGCAATTCCCTGGTATTGCCCTTGGGCAGCCCTGTCCAGAAGGAAACGAAAATCTCGCAGGGGACGCCGTAGGGAGGAGTGTCAAACTTGTTTATCTGGCGCACGGCGCCGCAGGCCGAAGAGTCCAGAGCCTCCATGCCGGAGCTTTTGACAATGGCGCATACGCGGACTTTTCCTTCGCCGTCCACGGCGATTTTCATCCTGAGCGTGAAATCGCCCTTGAGATTCGGCGGTGCCCAGACAGCGTTGAGCCTGTTGAGAACTTTGTTGCCATAGCCCTCGTTGACGTCGACGGCTGTCATACTCGCCCCGTATAACGGCCGCGCGGTGAAAAACAGCAGGATCAGCAGGAAAAGAAACGGCATGCTTGCCCCCGTGGATTGCGCGTGCGCATGGATTTCAAAAATCGCCTATCTTCCCATAAGTTCATCCAGCGTGAACACCAGGTCGAGATTCGCATACTCCTGCGAAGGCGGTGGGGGAAATTGTCCGGATTGCCCGGTACGCACCACCGCATTGACTGCCGAGGCGTCGAACTGCGCGTTGCCTGATCCTTGGGATATCTGCGCCAGCAGCACTCTGCCCTGCATGTCCACGTTGACGCGGATGACGCAGCTCAGATTGACGCGGGCCGCCGAGGCGAAGCCCCAGTTGGGGCGCACCGCCAGCATGACCTGGCCCATGTATACATCCCCAAGGCCGCCGCCGCCCGGCCCGTCTCCTTCGCCGCCGCCGCCGCCGCGGTTGCCGGAGGCGTTGCGCCGCGCCTGGGCAAGGGCCTGCTCAACCGCGCTGCCGCGGTCGCCGGATTCCGCCCGCGAGCCCGCCTTGCGCCGTGCCTGCTCCAAAGCCGCCTTCACGGGATCTTCGGGAGGTTTTTTCGGTTTTGCGTCCTTGGGCGGTTCGGCTTTTTTTGGTTCCGGCTTCGGTTCCGGTTTTGGCTCCGGTTCCGGTTTTGGCTCCGGCTTCGGTTCCGGTTTTGGCTCCGGTTTTGGCTCCGGTTTGATTTCCGGTTTTTTCACGGGCGTCACATCCTCCTCGGGGGGAGAGGGCACAGGCGCGGGGTCTTTTACCGGGATCCGTTCCGGGCTTGCGATGTCCGCTTTTCGGGCCGGGGCTGTCGGGGCTTTGGGGCCTTCGCCCGGCTCGCCAGCATGGCCGAGTATGGGGGAGGGAGTTCTGTTGCCGCCGGCGTCGCCCTCCACAAGGCTTATCATGACCGGCGGGGCGTCCAGGCGTATGAGCGGCCTTCCCGGCCAGAAGAAGACAAGCAGCAGGACCGTCGCGTGCAGGCAGGAGGAAAGTACGTAAGAGGCCAGACGCATGCGACCCTACTTCGGCTTTGTGGTGCCCTTTGGATTTCCGCTTTCGGGTTTGTCCGCCACGACGCCGAGTTTTTCGATGCCTGCGCCCTTGATGTGCCCCATCACCTCCACCACGAGGCCGTAAGGCACGCTTTTGTCCGCCTGCAGGAGGAGAGTCTTGTTTTTCTGCTTGACGAGCGCTGCGAGATAGCCTTCCAGATCCTCAATATTGTCTATGGGGTATTCGTCCAGGAAAATTTTGCCGTCACGCCGCACAGTGAGCACCATGTTGTCGTTTTCCGTGGCCAGCGTCGCCACTTGTTTTGTCTGTGGCAAATCCACGTCCAATCCCTGGCTCATCATGGGAGTCGCCACCATGAAGATGATCAGAAGCACCAGCATCACGTCCACAAAGGGCGTGACGTTGATTTCCGAAACAAATTTGTTTCCGTTTCCCAGGGAGGATCCCATAGCTATGCCTCCATGCCGCCCGCGCGGCTTACGGGGCGGTGGGCATTGAGTTCGCGCTGAACGCGGTTCAGGAATGTGCTGGCAAAATTGACGAGGAGCGTGTCCACCTGGGAAAGACGGCCCATGAAAATGTTGAAGCCTATGGTCGCGGGCACGGCGACGGCGAGGCCGACGGATGTGGCTATCAGGGCTTCGGAAATCCCCGGGGCCACAGTGGCCAGAGAGGCTGATTTGAGCATGCCGATGGAATGGAAAGACTGCATGATGCCCCAAACCGTGCCGAACAGGCCTATAAAGGGCGCCGTGTTGGCGGTTGTGGCCAAAAGGGAGAGGGAGGCCTGCAGGCGCGCGAGTTCGCTGCCCACGCCCTGGCGCAGGGCGCGGCGCACATTGTCCACCACCACCTCGCTGGAATTGCCTAGCTCCTTGGAGCGGTTGAATTCCAGCACTCCCTGATGGGCTATGTAATACAGCGGCGACGACGGATCGGAACCCAGAAGCTGCACCGCCTCCCGCAGATTGGCGGCCCTGCCGAAGCGCTCCGTGCCGTCGCGGGCCTTGCTGTCGGCGGCGCTGAGCATGATGGATTTCTGGATCATCAGGCCCCAGCTGATGACGGACATGAAGCCCAGAATCGCCAGCACCACTTTGGCGATAAGTCCGGACTGGGCGACTATTTCAAAGAAGCTGAATTCCATCTCTTTCTCCGTTTGAGAGCGCGTTCGTGTAAAACAGGGCGGTTGCCGTACCCGCGGGGGATCCTATTGTTGTTCCAGAAGCGGAGTTTCTTTGGAGAGCACGATTTTGCTGTTTTCCCTGAACGATTTGCGCATTGTTTCAAGCCAGCGCGAATAGGCGTAAAAGTCCGGCGACCTGTTGTAGGCGTCGGCATAGATGGAGGCGGCCCTGGCGTCGCCCCGGCCGCGCTCAATCTGCGCGTCACGGGTCGCTTCGGCCAGGATGACGGCGCGCTGGCGGTCGGCGTCGGAGCGGATGCGCGTGGATTCCTCTTCTCCCTCGGAGCGGTACTGCTTCGCCTGGCGTTCGCGTTCCGCGCGCATGCGGCCAAAGATGGCGCGCTGGTTTTCCGGCGGAAGGTCAGTGCGCTTGATGCGCACGTCAAGCACTTCAACGCCGAAGTTTTTCATGAGGTCCGAAACCTTGTTGGTCACTTCCTTCATGATGTCCGCGCGATGGGCGGAGACCACTTCCGTGAGGGTGTAGGCGCCCACGAGGGCCCTCAGCTGGGAATAAACCACGTCGTCAAGCCTGGCCTGCGCGCCGGGGATGGTGCGCATGGTGCGGTAGAACTGCAGAGGGTCAATGATGCGCCAGCGGGCGTAGTTGTCTAGGACAATGGCTTTCTTGTCCACGGTGAAGGCTTCGCGCGAACGCGCCTCGTAGTCCAGAACGCGGGCGTCGAAAAGGATCACGTTCTGGATGAAGGGGAGTTTGAAATGCAGGCCGGGTCCATAGACGCGGGGGAGCGGCTCGCCCAGTTGCAGGACAATGGCTTTTTGCGTCTGGTGCACGGTAAAGAAACTCTGAAAAGCCAGGAACGCCAAAATCAGAATGCCGACGAGCGGGGCAAGGGAATTTTTTGTCATTGTTCGCGCCTTGGATTTACGTTGTCCGTCTATTTGCCTTTCCCGGCCGGCGGCGTATTCACGCCGGGCAGGGACAGGAGGGGCAGAGCCTGTTTCGCCACGGCGCTGTCCATCAGCACTTTTTCCTGCGAAAGCGAAAGCACTTCTTCCATCGTTTCATAATACATCCGCTTTTTTGTCACGTCGGCGGCTTTTTCGTATTCCTCGCGGAGCGCGTCAAAGCGGTCGGCTTCGCCCTTGGCGTTCTGTATGCGCGTGGTGCTGTATGCCTGGGCTTCGTTGCGGGCGGCGGCGGCCTGCCCGCGCGCCCTGGGCAGAAGTTCGTTGCGGTAGGCCTCGGCTTCGTTGATGATGCGGCTTTTGTCCTCGCGGGCGCTGGCCACGTCCTTGAAAGCGTCAATGACTTCCTGCGGGGGATGCACGTCCTGCAACTGCACGGCAAGCACCTGAATGCCGGAACCATAGCGGTTGAGGATTGTCTGCAGCAACTGCGTGGCCTCGCTCTGAATTTTCAGTTTGCCGTCGGTGATGGCCGCGTCAATCTGGCTGTTGCCGATGACCTCCCGCATGGCCGCCTCGGCCGCGTTGCGCACAAGGGCCGTCGGCGCGCTCACGTTGAAAAGATAGGCCACCGGCTCGCTTATTTTGTACTGCACGCTGAACTGCACATTGACGATATTTTCATCCCCCGTGAGCGTGGAAGCCTCCTCGGGAACGGTGCGCACCTGTCCCTGCTGGAAAGTGGCGGCCTGCCCCACGGAGCGGAAACCGACTTCACTGCGCAGTACCTGGGTGACCTGCGGTTTGTATACGGACTCGACAGGCACCGGCCAGGCGTAGTGGGGTCCGGGGCCTTCCGTTCTGTCGTACCGGCCGAAACGCAGGACAACGCCCTGCTCGTCCGGGTTGACGATGTAGATGCCGGACAGCAGCCACAGCAGCACGATGACCGGAATGATGAAAAGGATGGAACGCCCTGGCGTGCGAAAACGGGGGGGGAAATTCTGAAACGGGTTGCCTCCGCCGCCTCCGCCCGCGGAAAATATGGGGCGTTTTACGCCCGGTTTTTTCCGCTCTTCCCCGCTGTCGTTATCCTTGTCGTCCCTTGGGGGAATCGGCGGGGGGTTTCCCCCCTGCTGCCTTTGTCTTTTTTCCTGCAGTTTGTCCCAGTCCCAGTTCATGATAGTGTCGGTGTCCTGTCACAGTCGTGTTTGATCGCGCGATCCGGATTGACAAGACGCAATGTTGCCAATGTCCCGCAATGCGCGCGATACGCCTTTTTCAGCGCCCTGTTTCCGGGCGTTCCCCTCATGTCTCGCGCACAGCCTTTCCCAAGCTGTTACGGCCGTGCTATAAAATGAAATACATAAGTCAGGAGCCTAAATCGGTCAAGCCGGATTTGAGGTCAATTCTGCGTTGCGCGGGGCGGCTTGTTCCGGATTTTTTCAGATCGCGCCGGGCTGAGTATCAGTGACATGTAGGGAGGTGTCTCGCCGGCGGAGGGAAGCCCCTCGCTGATGCGTTCCCCGGGTTGCTCCACGCGGCTTGCCAGCAGACAGTCGCCGTCGCGTCCCGAGCCGCGCAGGGCCTGGCCTATGGCGGCGATATTGCGGTAAACCTTCAGAATAACCGCCGTATCCGCCCCGCGCAGTTCACGCTCCAGGTCTTCGGCCCCGTTGATGCCGGGCAGCAGGCGCAAGGTTTCGTCGCCCTCGCAGAGAATGAATCCCGCGCGCGCCGCCGCCGCCTGAAAGGAGGTGATGCCGGACACTATTTCCACCGGCTGTTCCGGCGCCTTTTTTCTGATTTCACGCAGCAGGTATCCGAAGGTACTGTAAATAAGCGGGTCGCCGATGGTCAGAAACGCCGCGCTTTTTCCGGTCCGCAGCACGGCAAGGGTTTGGTTCGCTGCTTGTGCCCATGCCTTGCGCAGAATACCCCGCTGTCGCGTCATGGGGAAGCAGAGGCGGACTATTTCCGCGTCCGCCCGCAGGTGCGGCAGGGCGGCGTTGAGGGCGCTGGAATAGTCGTTGCCGGACGAGGACGCGGCGAGCAGGGCGTCCACGCCGCCGAGGATGCGCGCCGCCCTGAGCGTGAGCAGATCCGGCGCTCCGGGGCCAACCCCCACGGCATACAGTGTTCCTGGCGTGACGGTGCGGTGATTCATGCTTTTTTCAGTGCTGTTTTTCCACGGCTTGTCCTTGGCGGTCATTCTCTTGACGGAGATGCGGGGCATGGCCGCCAGCGACAAGCCGCAACCGCCGGGAAAGCTCCTCGGCCGCGGCAACGGCGAGCGGCCCCGGTCGGGCAAAACGTTTTTCGTCCACATACAGCACGCGCCCCGCGCGCACGGCCGCGAGATCCCTATAGTGCGGGCGCAGGCGCGGCGGCGGCGCGTCGGGATTCATGGGGCCCTGCTGTATGATGTATACGTCGGGTCTTGCCTGAATCAGCGCCTCCTCGCTGTAACGCACCAACTTTTTTTGCTCCCGCACAACGTTTTCTCCTCCCGCCGCGGCAATGATTTCCTGCACAATGCCCCTGCCGCCGGCGGCGAGCAGATTGGGGTAGCGCACTTCATAAAAAACACGCATTGGCGCGCGTCCGCGGCGGTTTCCCTTCAGGGCCGCGAGGCGGGCTTTCCAGTCCCGGACGCGATCCTCGGCCTGTGTCCGCCGGTCAAGCAGCAGACCCAGCTTCCCGGCGACGCGGAAAATGTCCTCAAACGACTCCATCGTAAATGTCAGGACATTCAGATTCAGAGCGCGCAGGGCTTCCGTTTGTATCTGCGCTTCCTGCCGGCCGGCGAGCTGCAGGACTACGTCCGGCCGCAGGGCGACAATGATCTCCGGGTTGGGACGCATGTGCGTGCCGATGACCGGCAGGGCCTCCAATCCCGGCAGATCGCCGTCCGCCGATGTGCGGGCCGAAAGGCAATGCCCGGCCTCCAGATCCAGGATAATCTCATTGAACGCTCCGTACAGGGCTATGACGCGCTTTGCCGGCGCGCGCAACGTCACGGTGCGGCCAAGGTCATCCGTTACAGTAAGAGCGCGGGCGGAAAGCGGCACAAGGCAGAGGAAAAGCAGCAGAAAATTTTTCATGGCGATGTGCCCATTTTTTTGTGGCGTAAGGCGCCTTTTCCGTGCAGAGCCTGCGGCACGGGAAAACAGGGGTGAGGGATGACGCGGAGCGGCGCGTCGTAAAGAGCGCTCAGGCGGGACTCGGTAAACATCTCCGCCACCGGGCCGTCAAAGAGCACCCGGCCCTCTTTGACGCCCACCAGGCGCGTGGCATAGAGCGCCGCGAGGTTGCAGTCGTGCAGGACCATGATTACCAGACTGCCCGTGGCGCGGCGGCTTTCCAGCAGATCAAGCAGCTCCGTCATGCGCGCCGGGTCAAGATTTGCCGTGGGCTCGTCCAGCAGCAGGATGGGGCTTCCCTGGGCCAGGGCGCGGGCCAGCAGCACGCGCTGGCGTTCTCCGCCGGAAAGGGAGGAGATATCCCGTCCGGCGAGGGCAAGGGCGTCCACAGCGCCCAGGGCGGCGTGAGCCGCGTCATGATCCTTGCGGCTGTATGTGCCGAGCCAGGACAGCCAGGGATAGCGGCCCAGCAGCACCATCTCGCGCGCGCTGAGTCCGGCGGGGATGTCTTCCCGCTGGGCGACCATTGCGCACAGCCGCGCGCGTCGGCGCGGAGCAAGACCGTATACCGGCTTGCCCCGCAGAAAAATTTCGCCCTTGCCGGCGCGCAGTATGCCGGAAACAGCCCTGAGAAAGGTGGTCTTGCCGCTGCCGTTGCGCCCCAGAATGGCGACGCACTCGCCGGCGCCGGCGGCAAGGCTGATGTCGTGCAATATGTTTTTGTCGCCGTAGCCGGCGCTGAGATTGACGACTTCAAGCATCAGCGCTTCCGGACCAGCAGAGCGAAAAATGGCCCCCCCAGCAGCGCGGTGACAACGCCCACGGGCAACTCCTGTCCGCCGGGCAGGCAGCGCGCCAAGGCATCGGCGAAAACAAGCAGCAGGCCTCCGCCGAAAAAAGCACCCGCAAGCAGGGGGCCGTGAGATCCGCCCAGGCATATGCGCAGCAAATGCGGGGCCACAAGGCCCACAAAGGCGATGATTCCGGCCACTGCCACGCTGCCCGCCGTCATCATTCCCGCTCCGGCCAGAAGGCAGAAGCGCGCCCTCCCCACATGAAGTCCCAGTTGCGCGGCTTCGTCATCGCCGAGGCAGAGCAGGTCCAGTTTTCTGAAATTCAGGCTCACGACCAGGCAACCGGGCACGAGCGTGACGAGCAGCAGGGGCAGACTCTCCCAGCTGCGTCCCTGCAGGGAGCCCAAAAGCCAGAAGACAATGCTGGTGACCGATTCTTCATGCAGGGCCTTGATAAGGGCCACAAGGGCGCCTAGAAAGGCGGATACGGCAATGCCCGCCAGAATGACGCTTTCGCGCCGGAGAGCGGCCCTGGCGCTTCCGAGCCAGATGGTTCCGAAAAGCGCCAGCAAGGCTCCGGCAAGGGCCGCGGGCGCGATGAGCCCGGCGCGGGAGAGCCCCAGCAGGGCGGCGGGGGTTGCCGCTTCTCCCGTCGCGATGACGAGGCTGGCCCCGCATGCCGCTCCGGCGGAAATGCCCAGGGTGAAAGGATCCGCCAGCGGATTGCGCAGAACCCCCTGCAGGGTGAGCCCCGCCATGGCGAGCGCTCCGCCGCAGAGGGCGGCGATGACCACGCGCGCCAGCCGGATATTGCCCACCACAAGAAAACTGGTCTGATCCGCCGGGGGAGCGGTCAGGCCCAGTCTGGCCCAGAATGCCTGAAAAACATCCGCCGGGCTGATCGCCACAGGCCCGATGAGGCAGGAAAGAGGCAGAGCGCAGGCCCAGAATGCCGCGAGGCAGATCAGAATGCGCCTGCGCCGGTTTTCTGTCATGGAAAAGGCGCGGCGTTTCAGCCCTTGCTGTCAGCGTCTCGCGCTTGCGGCCACGGCGAGGTCGCGGAGAGGGAAAAAAGGCCGTCTTTCGCCTCGGGCGGGATTGAAAAAAAACGCGGGGACATCCGCTTCATGCTGGCCTCCTCAATCATGCGTTGACAAGGGGTTGGGCTTGCGCGGCAGTAACGCCGCCGGCGGGTATTCGGACTTGAGGGATGTGGGGGTCTGAGACCTCTCGCCTTTGCTTCGCCTTCACCGCGCCTGCGCGCGACTGGCTCTCCCGCTCCATGAGGCGCGGGGAAGCTTCGTACCCTCTTACCGCAGCGCGACTGTTTCCGATTCGCACGGAATTCCCCGCCGCGTGAACCCAGTGAACACCATGGAAAGGCAAAAGTCAAGCCTTCCCATAATCCACCACGCCCTTGCGCGTGGTGGATTATAGTTTCCGTTTCCTGTTGACGTAACCCTTCCACGCGTATATGCTTATAATTCTGTCCGCGTTTTGCGGATTTTTCCCTTTCAGGACAAAACGGAATCCCAGGAGGAACAGGCACGATGTCCCAGGAACGGCTTGCCGCGCTGTTGAGCGAGAAACACAACTACCCGCCGCCGGTGCACGGCAAATCCCTGGCCTGGATCAGCGGCGAAAAGGAATACGAGGCCGTCTGCCGCCGGGCGCT
>JAISXC010000219.1 GCA_031270875.1 Desulfovibrio sp. | reverse complement strand
CCCATCATGATGAGGTCGCCCTTGCTGCGCGAGGAAATTTCGATCCGCTTCAGGCCGGCGGCCTTCTTCTTCTCGCTCTCCAAAGCGCTGCCTTCAAGAAGGCAACATACCAGACCTTTACCTCCGTGCGGGGGGACGAGTTTGGACATTGTGGATCCTCCATCTGTTGTAGTGTTTCCGTTTGCCTTGCCGCGCGAGCCCCCAGAACGGCCCCGCGGCAAGAATGCAGGTCACGGTCATCTTGTGAATAATTGAACGAAATGTCAACCACCTTCGGAAATTTTTTTGACTAAAACGGCACCTCATCCATGCTTGCCGCCTCGGAAGGGAACGCGGGGCCCAAATCCTCGTGGGGGGAAGCGCCGTGCTTGTCCTGCTGGGCTTGCTGCCCTCCTCCCGCGCGTCCGCTCTGACCGGCGGAAGCGGGGCGAGCCGGATTTTCATAACCCTCCTCCGCGGCGCGGCCGCGCGCTCCGTCATTTTTGCGGTCCAGAAACAGGACGCGCTGCGCCCTGATCTCCGTGGAATACCTGTCCTGCCCGCTCTGGTCCTGCCATTTGCGCGTGGTGAGGCCGCCCTCCACATAGACAAGGCTGCCCTTGGCCAGGTAATTGGCGCAGCTCTCAGCCTGACGCTGAAAAACAGAGACGCGGTGCCATTCCGTGCGTTCAACCCTGTTGCCGTCACGGTCGGTATACGATTCGTCCGTCGCCACGTTCAGGCTGGCGACGGGAGAGCCGCTCTGGGTGTAGCGCAATTCCGGGTCGCGGCCAAGGCGGCCGATGATGGTGACTTTATTCAGCATAATGGTCTCCTCAAAGCCGAAGCGGGTTGATGATATGACGTATCATGACAGATGGAAATGGGACATCGGAGCGCGTCCGGCCTCTTTTGCAATATCCCGTCAACAGGCTACAATGGCGCTTTCCATACGGTCAAGCACATTCTCAAGTTCATCGCTCAGGGCATTGGCCAGCCTTGGATGCCAGTCGGCCAGGGCGTTTTCGATGGCGGTCTTCAAGGCTGCGGCCTTGCGGATATCGTCGCCGAGGGTGGTTTTTCGGGCTTCGGGCCATCCCATGAACCTGAATCCCTCATCAAGCGCCCGGACCATTTCCAGCACACCGTGTTTTTCATGCTTTACGGGAACGCTGAAAGCGATCTCCGAGAGCTCCGGCCAGAATTTCTCCAGAAGATCCTCATTCCAGGTGACGGCGCTTACGCGAATTTGCAGCACTTTTCCCATAAATTCATCCTGACGGGCTGTTCAATGCGGTGAACGGGCATCCCGGCGGCAAATTATGTGTCTGTCCATTCCGTCTGCACGCGCATGACCAGATTTTGGATGACGTGCAGATGATCCCGGGGGCAGATGCCGACAAGCGGGGAACCCGCGTCCAGATTTTTGTTATAGTTGAAATACACCTCGTAAATAACCCCGTCGGGGCCGGTATAGTTCAGGGGGACTTCACGTTTCATGCGCGACATGATGAAAAGCTCCATGCCGTTGCGCACTGCGACGGAATGCGCGTCCGAAGCGCGGATTTTTTTGTCCGCCTCGGGGGTGAAAAAGTATTTCGCCCGTTCCGGGGCGAGGAAGAGATACAGTGTCTTTTGCAGAATGATTCGCTGCACCTCGTCCCGCGTGAGCATATGGCGCAACGCCGCAAGCGGGGTGCCGGCCTCGACAAAGCGCCCGTCCAGTTCTTTGTGAATCTGGCGTATTTCGCCGTTTTCCGGCGCGCAGACCGGTTTTGGATTGCGCTCGCGCTCCAGCGTGCAGAGTTTCGTTCCCGGTATTTCCTTCCATTGGCCCTGCGGGCCGTGCACGTGATCGCCGACTTCGATTTCCGCGAAGGAAATTTTGCCGGTATGCGGCGCGGTAACGGTAATTTCCCGGTAGGGGGAAGACTTGATCTCGTCGAGCAGCCTTGAAATATCAAGCATATTCCGCCTACCTGTAATACAGATTGCGCCCGCCGATGGTCAGCAGAGCCTGTTTGATGTTTGCCCGTATCTGGCGTCTGTCCCATATTCCCTGGATGTGCCCGCGCGAAAGAGCGTGGTAGGAGCGATGGTATTTGGGCGGAATGTCGATGCCGGTGGTTTCCTTTATGACGCCGGGGCCGGCGAAGCCGATGTTGGAGGAACGCACGGCGAACTGATACGGCGAGCAACCGAGAAAACTCGCCACAGGGCCGGCGAAGGAATTGGTATCGTACAGAACCAGGTAGAGCCCGCCCGCTTCAATGTAGCGGCGCACGGCCACAGTGCAGCGGGGCATCTGTATGACGCCGTGCGTGCCTTCCTGTATGCGTATGCCGGCCGTCCCATGCGCATAGGCCAGGAGCGGATAGCGTTTTTTCGCGGCTCTCGCCGCGGCTTCCACAAATTTGTAGCCCTCCGCGGCCCCTACGGAGCCTCCCCGGAATGTGCCCATAAGCATGGCCACAACCATTTTTATGTTGTCAATGCGGGCTTCAAAAGTCACACAGCCGCTTTTCGCCCCTGTCTTTTCCCTGGCCTGGGCCACCAGCTCGGAAAAGCCGGGGAAGTCGAGCGGATTGCCGGCCTCAATTTCACTGTTGAACTCAAACACCGAGCCGGCGTCAAAAACATTGTTGACGTACCATTCCGGCTCCATGGGGAAATGGTGGCCGCAATGGCTGCATACCCCCGCGAATTCGGCGAAGAGGTCCGGCCCCCAGAGGTCAAGGCATCCGTACGATCCGCTGTTGGGGCAGGTCAGGGTCCGGTCGATTTTGTAACGCGGCGAGATGTAGTTCCACCTGCGGCTGCGACCGTCCTCCTTCCATGAGGAAAGGGCCGTCAGCTCCTTGGCCTTGCTGTCCATGCGGCTGGGCAGGCGTTGTCTGAGCTTGCGCCAGGGGGTGAGCAGACGGTATTTGAACATGTCGATTTCATTGTTGATTTCTTCCATGAGAGTGCTGATCTGCCGCTGATGCTTGTGGTAGAAGTCGTATTTGAAAACGACCCACGGTTTGGAAATCCAGTCAAGGAAGGCGGTTGCCGTTTTCGTCAGAAAGGGGCGCCTGTCGCGGGCTGCCTGACGCGAAAGGCGCAGAAACTTTTGCTGCCGCCGGTGGACCAGGCGTGTTTTTGCCGCGCCGGAAAGCCCCCAGCGGATGTACAGGCTGTCAATGTCGCTTTCGGGGCTGCGGTGACGGGCGAGGGCAAGGCCGCGCAAGACCGGCATCTTTCTGGTGGAGATGACGACTTCGTCCGTGGCGCGGATGACCTCCTGGCGCAGGGAGCGGAAAAAGTCAAAATGCCAGGGGCGCGCGCCGAGCGGGGGCTCCTGGACAATCCGGTCAATGTAGCCGAATTTCAGGTTGTCCCCGGCCAGAATTTTAAGATTTGCCGCGCAGTGCTCAATGAGTTCCGCCGTGGCGCGCGCGCCGTTTTTGAGCCTCCCTTCGATGGCCGCAGCCCCTTCGGGCGAAATGACGGAATAATATCCGTGAGAGAGCATCAGGCGTCTGTCCGCAAGGCCTATGGCCTCGGCCCCGCCCGACCCCCCTTCGGAGATCACGGCTATGACCGGCACGCGCAGCCCCGCCATATTGTAAATGTTTTTGGCTATCTGCTGGGCGGCTCCCGGATAGTCTTCAACGGGATAGGAACCCGGCGTGAATATATAGGCATGGATGGGAATGCCTTCCGTTTCCGCCACGCTCATATACTGGAGTGCCTTGGCGTTGCCCCAGGGCTTGACCGAACCGCCGTTGCGGTATTCCGCGCCGTGCCCTTTTTCCTGCCCGATGACCATGACGGATTGCATATAGGTTTTTTTGCCGCGGCGGCGGGTGATTATCGCGCGGGCGATGAGCATGCTCGGATCCAGGCTGTGCTCGTCCTGCCCGCCCACTTCCGTAAAATTGTCGTAGACGTTTTCCAGAATGTCGCGCAGGCAGAAGCGCTGCGGATGACGCACAACGCGCACGCGATCCATGGGGGTCAGTGTTTTTTCAAGGCGCCGCTCCACGTAGGCGACGAGATCTACCACGGTGGAGAGTTCCGCGTACATGTCCTCACACTCGCCGGACCGCACGCGCGAGGAGAAAGCCGTCAGCTTTTCTTCCAGCAGGGCAGCGCTGTCCCTGTGCTTGCCGGCAAAAATGTCGGTTATGTAGATGAGCCTTTCGCGCAGGTTTTGCAGGTATTTTTCAATATTGTTGTCCATGGCTTGTTTACCGCGACCTAGGCTAAAAATACAGAATGCGCCCGGTGTTGTTTTTCAGAAAGGCCGCGTTGGATTTCAGGCTTTCGCCGGCGCTGCCCCTGCCGGTCAGACGCAGGGAGTTGAGGAAGGCCATGCCGCGTTCCCTGGTTTCCTGAATGTCCTTGCCGTAAATAATGGCCAAAGCCAGATTGGGATCAAATTCGGTGGGGATTTCATAAGGCAGTCTGTCCGGGACGTGGGTCAGCACGGTCAGCCAGGGGGCCTTTTCCCAGGAGAAATCCTCAATCTGCCCAACCCAGGGGGTAAAATTGTTTTCAGGGTCTTCGGCTATCAGGCGATATTCGATGCTTACCCCTTCAAAGCCGATGTCTTCCTGCCTGTAGCCGAGCGGTTCGCCAAGCCCGGTACGTATCTGTTCGGCGATGAGATCGACTTCCCCCTGGCCGCGTATGTGGGCGATGCGCGCGGAGACGCCGTTTTCCACCTGAATGCGGGTGTTGACCTCCATGAGGTATGGTTCGCCCTTGCGCGTGACAATCCATTCCCATGTGCCGACATTGTCGTATCCTACGGTACGGGCCATTTTCAGGGAGTAGGCGACAATGTCGGCAAGCACTTTTTGGGCGTCGAAGGAATATTCCAGAGCTTCCGGCGCAAAGCCCGGCGCGACCTCAATGCGCTTCTGCAGGCCGGTTGACTGAATGGAACAGTTGCGGGTGCCGAAATGCACGGGACTCAACCCGGACCGGTCCGAGACGATCTGAACTTCCAGATGGTTGAAATCCATAATCCTCTGCTCAATGAGGACGCCCTCGTCCTTGAACTGCCTGAGAGCATAGTTGCGCACACGGCGGTACACGGAGCGGAACTGGTCCGGGTCATGCACCTCCTCAATGCCCATGCCGCCGCCGCCCGCGGATGCCTTGACAAGCACGAGCGGATGGCTGATCCCCTGTTGTTCCTGAAACTCAAAAATGGTTTTGGCAATGCGCTCGGCTTCCATTTCGTCATAAATGGACCTGTCCGAACCGGGAACCGTGGGAACGCCGAGACCGCGGGCCAGGCGTTTGGTGTTGATTTTGTCGCCCAGCTCGCGAATGATTTTCCAGGACGGGCCGATAAAAATCATTTGGCGGTCACGTTTCGTGACGCGGCGGGCAAAGCGGAAGTCTTCCGCGAAAAAGCCGTATCCGGGATGCACCGCCGTGCATCCCGCTTCGTCCGCCACTGACATCAGCTCGTTGGCGTCATGGTAGGAGGAAACGCGAAAGAGACTTTTTTCCCGGCCTTCCCTGCGGGCCAGGAGCACATGCCCGGAAGCGGCGTCTTCGGCGGTGTACACGGCGGCGAAGGGAATATTGAGCCTCCTGCATGCGCGCATGATGCGCATGGCGATTTCGCCGCGGTTGGCCACGAGAATTTTATGATTGCGCAAGGTATTGTCCGGGTGTTCCCCGCTCAGGGGTTTTTCCTGTTCAGCCCGTTCGTGTCGTGCGCTTCGCCGTCCCCTGCGGCATCGTCTGCCGGTGCCGGCGTCACGGCGTCAGGCGCGTCCATCCATACCGGGATATAATATCACGGCAGCCGATGTTTTGCAAACGCCGCAAGAAGTCTCATCCGCGGTTCAGGCAAAATTGTATCCCGCTTCCATCGCTGCGGCATTGGCCGGTATCAGCTTGGCATAGTGCGCGCTTACCACGCGATGCAGGGCGTCCTGCGCCGCCGCGAGAGGCAGCGCGTCCGTGGCTCTGAGCCAGGCGCCCAGGGCCACCATGTTCGCCAGTTTCACGTTGCCGAGCTTGCGCGCCATGTCGTTGGCCGGAATGCAAACGGTGCGGATCGCCGTATCCACCAGATCCCCGGCAATCAGGGACGCGTTGACGATTTGCACTCCGTCCTTGCGCAGACGCGGCTGAAATTTGGCGAGCGAAGGCTCGTTCAGCACGATGGTGGACAGGGGTTCCCGCACCAGGGGCGAACCTATGGGCAGATCGTCCAGCACCACGGTGCAGTTGGCCGTTCCGCCGCGCATCTCCGCCCCGTAAACGGGAATGAAGGTTACGTTGAGGCCTTGCTCCATGCCGGCCTGGGCCAGCAGATTGCCGATGAGCATGACCCCCTGCCCGCCGAAGCCGGCCATGATGACATCCTGATATCCGGGCATCGTCAGTCTCCTTTCACGTCCCTGAACACGCCCAAGGGAAAAACGGGGATCATGTCCGTCGCTATGCGCTTGTTGGCCTCCACAGGATTCATGTGCCAGTTGGTAGGGCAGCCGGAGAGCAGTTCCACAAAGCCGAAGCCCAGGCCGGAAATCTGCACGTCAAAGGCGCGGCGGACGGCTTTTTTCGCCTCTTTCACATGCTTTACCGAGTCCAGGGCGCAACGGGCCGCGTAGGCCACTCCCTGCAACTGGGCCATGATTTCCGCGAGGCGTATGGGGCCGCCCTCGGTATGAAAGTTTCTGCCGCGCAGAGTGGTGGTGGTTTTTTGTCCGATGAGGGTGGTGGGCGCCATCTGGCCGCCGGTCATGCCGTAAACGGTGTTGTTGATGAAAACGGCCGTGATTTTTTCGCCCCTGTTGGCCGCGTGCAGGGATTCGGCCGTGCCGATGGCCGCCATGTCCCCGTCGCCCTGATAGGTAAAGACCACCGTCTCGGGCCGCGCGCGGCGCACGCCGGTGGCCACGGCGCAGGCCCGGCCGTGGGGGGCCTCCACGCTGTCCACGTTAAAGTAGTCGTAGGCGAAGGCGGCGCAGCCCACGGAGGTCACAAGAATGGTCTTGTCCGCCGCGCCGAGTTCGTGCAGCACCTCGCTCACCAGCCGGTGGGCGATGCCGTGGTGGCAGCCGGGACAATAGTGGGTGACGCGCTCACTGAGCACGGGATTCACGTCAAAAACCAGCTTTTCAGCCCCTTGGGAGCGAAGACTCTTGGCGGATGCCATGACAGTTTCCCCTGATTCCTTGGCGGACCATGCCGCGACAATTCTATCCCAAAGCCCGGAGGATGGGCTCGACAAGCTCGTCAGCGCCGATAAACAGCCCCGGCATCACCCCGTGCCAATATACGGGACATGCGCCGTTCACGGTCAGACGCACATCTTCCACCATTTGTCCGATGTTCTGCTCCACCACAAGGAAGCGCCGCGCCGGCGCGAGTTTCCGCAGAGCCTCCTCGGGGAAGGGATAGAGAGTGAGCGGCCTGAAGAGGCCGACTTTGCGGCCGGTCCCGCGCAGCCGGCGGATGGCGCTCCGCGCTATGCGCCCCATGGAACCGAAAGCAATCACTATGAGATCGGCGTCGTCAACGTCTTCACACTCAAACAGGGCTTCCTTGCGCATCTCGGCGTATTTGCTCTGCAAAAGGCGGTTGCGCCCGGCAAGGGCGCCTTCGGCCAGATAGACGGATTTGAGCAGACGCGGCGGAGACGCTTTGCCGCGCGCGCCATAACCTTCTATGCGCTGATCCCGCACAAGGGATTGCAGGTATTCCGGCGTGTCCGCCCCGGTGGGCGGGACACGCCGCACGGGTTCCTTGAGCTGGGCCACAATGGCGTCGCCCAGGATCATGACCGGATTCCGGTACACGAAGGCGAAGGTGAAGGCCTTGAACATGAAATCGTAGCATTCCTGCGCCGTGGCGGGGGCAAGCACCAGATTGCGGTGATCGCCGTGCCCGCCTCCTTTGACGGCCTGGAAATAATCGCCCTGCGAGGGGCCTATGTCTCCAAGCCCCGGCCCGCCGCGCGACATGTTGACGATAACCCCGGGGATATGGCTGCCTGCCATATAGGAAATGCCCTCCTGCATCAGGGAAATGCCGCAGCTCGAGGAGGAGACCATGGCCGGCACGCCGCAGGCGCCGGCGCCGAGCAGCATGTTGATGGCCCCGACCTCGCTTTCGGCCTGCACAAAGACGCCGCCGCATTCGGGCAGCAGGGCGGAGAGCATTTCCGGCACCTCATTTTGCGGGGTGATGGGGTAGCCGAAGTAGCACTTCAGGCCGGCGTCCACAGCGCCGTAAGCCACGGCTTCATTGCCCTTGGCGAGTATGCGGCCGGGCATCCGTCCGGTATTCATGCCGTGGCTCCCCCGGCGCTTCTGAATACCCGTATGGCCGTATCCGGGCACATGATCGCGCACGAGGCGCAGCCGGTACACCCGTCGTCAGCTTTCACCACTTCATATCCCTGGCGGTTGAAACGGCCGGAAGGGCGCAAAACGCCCGCGGGACACGTTTCCATACAAAGGCGGCAGCCCTTGCATCGCTCTTCCAGAACTTGAATTCGCGACATGTTTTTTCTCCGAGAATGGTTGCGGCATATTTCAGTTTACTCGTGGCAAGAACGCGCTTTCCGGCATGGAGGGCAAGGAAAATTTTCAGTATGCCAGCATGGCGTCGCCATAGGAAAAAAAACGGTAGCCGTTTTTTACGGCTTCCTTGTATGCCGCCAGAACGCGCTCGCGTCCTGCGAAGGCGGAAACCAGCATGAGCAGCGAGGACTGCGGCAGATGAAAATTGGTCAGCAGGGCGTCCGTGATGCGGAATTTCCGGCCGGGATGGAGAAAAATGTCAGTCATGCCGGCGTAGGGCCGCACATCTCCGCAGAGATCCGCCACACCCTCAAGCGCGCGCGCGCTTGTGGTCCCTATTGCCAGCACGGGGCGTCCCCCGGCCTTGGCCCGGGACACGGCATGCGCCGTTTTTTCCGGAATTTCCAGATATTCGCGGTGAAGCCTGTGACCGCGAATGTCCTCGGAGCGCACGGGGCTGAACGTACCGTACCCCACATAGAGCGTAATTTCAACCCATTCAAAATCAGCCGCGAGTCTTTCACGCATCGCGGACGTAAAATGCAGCCCGGCCGTGGGGGCCGCCACAGCCCCGGTTTTGTCGCGGGCGGCATAGACGGTCTGATAGCGCTCGGCGTCTTCTTCGTCGTCCGGCCGTTTGATGTAAGGCGGCAGAGGGGTGCGGCCGGCCGCCGCGAAAGCGCCCGCCAGATCGCCCTGCCAGGCGAGGAGCGTCCGCCACGCGCCCGGTGATATAGGCTCCAGGAGGGTGACGCTCAAGCCGGCGCCGAAATGCAGGCTTTCGCCTTCGCGCGGTCGCCCGCCGGCGCGTACAAGCCCGCTGACTTCAGCGCGGCGGGCATTGTTCGCGGCATCGCGGGAGGCGTCCTTGCGGGCGCGCTCCAGCACCAGCGGCAGCGGCGTCAGCAGCAAAAATTCCGCCTTGCCTCCCGTGCGGCGTTCGCCCATGAGGCGCGCCGGCAGAACGCGCGCGTTGTTGGCAACCAGCAGAGCATTTTCGGGCAGGCAGTCCGGCAAATCCTCAAAGCGTCTGTGCTCGGGGCAAAGCCCGCCCCGGCGGGACATGACCAGCAGCCGCGAGGAGCCTCTGTTTTCCGGCGGAAACTGGGCTATCAGTTCCGGGGGCAGATCAAAGCGGTAATTTTTGAGCAAAAAGTCCGTTTCGTCCGCGACATCGCGGAGTTGCCGTTTTTGCGCTGTTGGTTTCATTTATGCGAGTCCAAGGTCTCTCAGCAGATTGTCCACCGCCATGGTTCCCATGGTTTCCGTGGCGCCGTTGGTGGACGCGGCGCAGTGCGAGCCCAGCACCACATTGTCCAGGTTGTACCAGCCCTGATCAAGGGGGGGCTCTTTTTCAAAAACGTCAAGGCCCGCCCCGTATATGCGCCCCTCCCGCAGGGCCGCCAGAAGCGCGGCTTCGTCGACAAGTCCGCCGCGCGCGGTATTGACGAGAACGGCGGCGGGTTTCATCATGGCAAGGCGTCGGGCATTGACGAGATTGCGCGTCGCATTGTTGAGCGTCGTGTGCAACGTGATGAAATCCGCCTCGCGGCAGATGGTGTCCGCGTCGGCGCTCTCCGCGCCAAGCCCGGCGGCGGCCGGGGCGTCGAAAACGGGGTCATGGGCGAGCACGCGCATGGAAAAGCCCCGGGCGCGTCTGGCAACGCACTTTCCCACAGCGCCGAAACCGATAATGCCAAGGGTTTTTCCATAAAGGTCAATACCGGTGATCTTGCCCCAGTCCTTTTCCCGGCAGCGGCGGTCTATGAGCGTTGTTCTGCGGGCGACGGCCAGCATGAGGCTGAAGGCGTAATCGGCCACGGCATTGCTGTTGGCCCCGACAGTGCGCGATACCGCAATGCCGCGCGTTCCGCAGGCGGCAAGGTCCACATTGTCCAGGCCCACGCCGTATCTGGAGACGGCGCGCAGAAACGGGGCTGCGGCCAGCACTTCGGCGTTCAGCGGGTCAACTCCCAGTATCACCCCAGCGCATTGGGAAATTTTTTCCCTCATCTGCGCGGCGGTCAAAATGCCGCCCGTGTCGTTGCGGACGACCTCCAGGCCGGCCGCGCGCAGGCGCTCGAAAAGCGCGGGATTCGTTTTGCCGAACGACCGCGGCGTCACCAGAATTTTCATGTCTTTCCGTCCTTGCTCATTGGGAGGGATACCATGGTTCCGCATTTTTTACCAGCTTCCTCCCGGCGGTGAAAAGCCGGAACAACCGGCGGCGGCGCAAGAGAACACCGCCCGGCGGATCTTCAAGAAAATCGCGAAAATTGGCCGGTCCCCCGCGTGCAAATGTCACAAAACTGACATTATCCTGTCAAAAATGTCGGGCACAAGGGGGCATGGAAAACAAAAACAGCCGGCGCATGTTGACCGCCCTGGCGCCCGGCAACGGGTTTCGCAAAAAATGCGAACGCGGTCGACGGGAGTCTTCCGGCATCAACCTGCGACAGAAGGGAGAATAACGCATGGAAAAGAAAAAAATCTCCACGGAGCTGAGGATGGAATACAGCGCCGCTGTTTCCTATCTTGAAAATCTGCTCGAAGCGTTCAGGGCGGGGCGCATTGAAGTTCGCAAAAGGGAAAACCGGATCATCCTTGCCCCGTCGTCCGAAATAAATGTGGAAATTGAGGCGAAGCAAAAACCTGAAAAGGAATCCTTTTCAATCGGGATTTCATGGACCCCTTGCGCGGTGTGCAAGGATGAGGAGGATCAGGTCCGCATCAAGGCGTTCATCGTCGGCCAGGACGGCAAGGATGAAAAGGCCGCGACGGATTCCGCCCCAGCCGCGATACGGGCGGCCGATGCGGCAGACCCGGCTGCGCCTGCGGGAGAAAAAAAACTGCCGGACGAAATGAAATCCGCTGACATAAAAAACAGAAAGTAATGGCGCATACCAAGGGGCGGGGCGCGTTCATGCCACCCGGATCAATAGATCCGGAACCAACCGAGGAAGACGAGGCGGACTTTCAGGCTATCGTCGCCACTGAACTGACCCCGGAACAGGAAGATCTCATACGGATTCCCGGTTCCGTCCACCCGGAGCAGCGGCATACCCTGGCCGTGCACTGGCACCCGGAGTTCATTCCGCTTCCGCTTGTCCGGGAGCGCATGGGCGCCATGTTTCCGGCCGTGGAAGAGGAATTGTGCATTCCCACCCAGCACAACGAACTGCTTGCTCTCAACGGCTTTTCAGGGGTGGAGGTGGACTGTTTTTCCGGCGAGTTTAACCAGAAAATACAACTTCTCGCCCATTTTCGGACAGACAGGGTCGCCCGGGCGGCCACCTTCCGGGCCATGCTGGACCACACCAGAAACTACCGCCGCAGGCAGCTGGGCTCCCTGCTGGACGCTCTTGAGGCAAAACGGAACGGCGGCGGGGAACTCGCCCGGCGGGCGGCCGGCCTGAGCGGCGCCGACGGGCGCGTTGTCGCCTTCGCGGCGGCCGTTGCCCATAAACTCCGCTCCCTGATCGAACGTCACAAGGAAAAAGTGGCCAGAGACAGTCTGAAAAACAAGCTTGTCCGCAACTTTCTGAACCGCAGGCGCGGCGTATACGGCGACACGTTCGTCAGCAGGGTGCAGGTGTACGTCAATGAGGTGAAGACCGCCGTCAAAACCGCGTTTTCACCGGAATACTACTACGGCGCGAGAGAAATCATCGAGGAAATACGCGGTCTCGGCGGGGGCGTCGTCATTCCCCACCCGGAACAGTTCTGGCCTGTTCTGCTGGCCGGGTATGACGTGGACGGTTACGAAGCCTGGAATCCCCAATCCCGGCGGTACACGGAATTTCTTATCTCGGTGGTGGCGGAACAAAACAGGAGCCGGCCGAAACATTGCCGGGAACTTCTCGTCTTCATGGGGGATGATTGCCACATGAGTGAAAAAGTCCTCTCGCCGGCCGAACGGGATCCGCTGAAGGCGGCGCGGGAGGTGGGCCTGCAGCCGGCATGGGACGATCCGAACATCCGCCGGAAATTCACAGCGGATCAGTCCCGCCGCGAATGCGTCATTCAACGGTACAGAGAACGTCTGTTACGTTGAATTCCTTGCATTGTCGTAACAAATAAAGGCGCATCAACATTCATCACGGAGACAAGACATGGCCGCTGAAAAGAAATTCGTTTTTGAGTCATTGCAGGACATAAAGAGCATATGCCTGTTTCTTGACGCCATCGCTGATGGTATGAAAACAGGTAAAGTAGTGTTGTCGTCAGCGGATGAATGTATAGAGATGCATCCGAGCGGACTTTTGCATCTGTCGATAAAAGCGAAGAAGAAAGGAAGCAATAACAAAATAGGTCTCAAGGTGCAATGGAAAGAAATTTCTCCTCCGGAGCAAAGCACTATGTTGTCCGTGGGAAAATAGTATGGGAAACATTGACGAGATACGGGAGAATTTTAAATTCATTGTAACGGAAACGCAGATACAGGTCCATCGCATACATGATTTTGTAAAATCTCCGACGCGTGAAACGTATGAAAAAGCGGTCAATCGCGAATCATATATCAACAACCTGAAGACGATTATTGAGAACAAGTGCTACGCCTGTATCCATGCGCGCGGCGATATGGACGCGCGCAGCCTGAACCGTATCCGGGCCGTTCTGTCCATAACCGCCAATCTTGAGCGCATCTGCGACGTGGGCATCAATATCCTTGAGCAGATGGGCTACCTCGCCGAACGCCGTATCCTGCGCAACGCCGAATATTCCCCCATGTTTCAGATTATTGAGGAAAGCCTTGATCTGGTGTTCCAGGCCCTGGAAGAGTCCAGCCTGCCCAAGGCCCTTCGCATCTGCCGCTCCGAATACATTCTTGACGCCCTGTACCGTTCCTCTTTCGAGCGTCTCACCACCCTGATCAATTCCAGCCGGGAAGGGGCCGGCAACTGCATTACGGCCATTTTCATTTACCGTTATCTTGAACGCATCGGCGACATGCTGCTCAACGTGGGCGAGGCGATCCTTTTTGCCGCCCTTGGACAGCGCATAAAAATAGAACAGTTTGACTCGCTGCGGCAGACGCTTGAAAATTCCGGTTATACCGGCGCATTCGAAGATATCAACTTTCAGGCCATTTGGGGTTCGCGTTCCGGCTGTCGCATCGGCAAGATCGAAAACGCGGGAGGAGGGCGTGTGCCCGAACACGCTTCCCTGTACAAGGAGGGAGCGCCCAAAAAGATTTTGCGCGAAAAGGAAAACCTTGAAAAATGGAACGCCCTTTTTCCCGGCAGCGTCCCCCGCATTTACGGATACAACGAGGATGAGGACCGTTCGTCTCTTCTGGTGGAGTTTTTAAGCGGCTGCGGCTTTGACGATCTCATCATCCTCCAGGATGAGGCCACCGTCGCCAACGCCTTTTTCGTGCTGGAGAAAACCGTTCAGCACATGTGGGAAAAGACGCTTGTCCCCGGGCCGATCGCCGCCAATTTCATGCAACAGTTACAGTACCGCTATGACGAGGTGCGGCAGGTCCATCCGGAATTCGCCCGGCGTCCGCATCTTTCCATAGGCAAGGCGCGGGTGCTTTCCATACAAAGCCTTGTGGAACAATGCCGCGAATGCGAAAAAGGCCTTTGTTCTCCGTTTTCCGTGCTGATTCACGGAGATTTCAACACAAACAACATCATCTATGATCATAACGAGCAAACCGTGCGGTTTATCGATCTCCACCGGTCAAAGCAGCATGATTACGTTCAGGACGTCTCCGTGTTTCTGGTTTCCAACTTCCGGCGGCCGATTTTTGACCCGCTGCTGCGCAAGAGACTGAACAGGGGAATCGCGGAATTCCACTCCTGGGCGCTGCAATTCGCGCGGGAAAAGGAGGATGGAACCATGCAGGCCCGCATGGCCTTCGCCCTGGCGCGGTCGTTTTTTACTTCAATCCGTTTCGAGATGAACCGGGTCTTTGCCGGCGAAATGTTCATGCGGGCGGCTTTTTTGCTGGAATCCGTCAGTGTGCACGGGCAGGCGGGAATCCCTTGGGAGGAGTTCACCTTTTCCCCGGAACTCCTGTATTATACCGCATAGTGAAAACGCGCCCGCGGCGCGCGGGCAAAGTGAGGAAAAAACCGTGAGGATAGGTGTGGTCGGCGTACCGGGTGGCGAATCTTCCGAAAAACTGGCGGACGCTGTGGCGGATGTC
>JAISXC010000203.1 GCA_031270875.1 Desulfovibrio sp. | reverse complement strand
TGCTGGAACGGAAAGGGCTGCCCCGACATGCCTTTTGAAGAACGGCGGCGAGTTTGCGTTTCATGTTCGTATAATGTCATTTTTTGATATTGTAACAAAAAAAAGTGGAAAATTGAGATACCGCCTTGACCATTTTGAAAGAATTGAGTAAGATAAATTAGAGTTTCTATTGACTTGACAGAATCCGGACCATCCCAGCTGCCGCACAGCGGCTTCCTGAAGGGTACTGGCATCCTTGACCGGATGTCCCGACGGAGGCGTTTCAGCGGTAGTTCACAGCGTCCCACAGAACGACGGCGTGGAGAATGATCCCCATCAGGGACAAGAGGTCGGGTTCCCCCGGTCTGGTCTTGCCCCCTCCAGAAGCGAAGAGCGGGGGACATCAGCATCTTGGGGCGTGTATTTTTCAACTGACTGGGCCCGACGGGAGCATTTTCACTGGAGGGGTTTTTTCATCCCTTTCCCCAGGCGGAACCCGGACATACAACGGCACACGGAGGTTGCCATGATCAAGTTGGTGACAGCGCATACGGCGAACATTGACGATCCGGAAACAGCGGTGGAGGAAATCTTGGAACAGATCGATCGCGCCGTCCTGTTGAGGAATTCGTCGGGCATTGTGGGGTGCTGCTATGAATTCGCGGAGACAGGCGTTATCAGCGCGCTTTGCGAACGTCTCCCCTTCGACGTCATCGGCTGTTCAACCCTCGGCAGCGCGGTGAACGGGGGACACGGCGCGGAGCAGTTGAGTCTCGCCGTGCTGACCAGTGACGAGGCGACGTTTTCGACGTCGTTTTCCCCGCCGATGGCCGCGGGATCCATCGCCGAGCCCGTTGCGGACGCCTGGCGTCAGGCACGGGGGAAATTGGGGGGCGACCCTTCACTTATTTTCGCCCTCGGTCCCATCAGTTCCGGCGACGGTGTCGGCATTCTGCGGCGCCTTGACGCGTTGAGCGGCGGTCTGCCCATCTTCGGCACCCTGTCCTCCGACAGCGCGTTGAGCCTGGAAAACAGCTTTGTCTTTTGCGACGGGAAAATCAGCAAGGACTCAATGGCGCTGCTTCTGGTGCGCGGGGCCGTCCATCCCCGTTTTTCCGCCATCGCGATTTCTTCGAAAAACATCCAGAGCAGGACAGCGGTCGTCACCGGCTCGGAGGGAAACCTGCTCAAAGAGGTCGACGGTATGCCCGTCGGCGAGTATCTCGCGAAGATTGGCGTGCGAGTGTTCGGGCCGGAAGCGGTCACCATCCTGCCGTTCATGGTGGATTACGGGGACGGTGCGAAACCCGTGGCGGTCAGCATGTATTCCATTACCCCGGAGGGCGTTTACTGCGCCGGCGAAATTCCTGTGGGCGCAAAAATAGCCATGGCCGAGGTGGACGGGGACAGCGTCATGGAAACGGCGGAAGCCGCGGTGAACCTTGCCCTGGAGGATGTGCGGAAAAACGGCGGAAACGGTCTCATAGCCATCCCCTGTTTTACGCGAGGGCTGCTTCTCTCTCCCCGCACGGAAGACGAGATGGCAAGGACGCGGGAACTTGTCGGCGATGCGGTTCCCTTTCTGTTCATATACAGCGGAGGGGAAATGTGCCCGCTGTACAGGAAGGACGGCGCCATCAGCAATCGTTTTCACAACATGACGTATACGCTGGTTGTTTTTTAGAGCCGGGACATGACGAAAGATACTCACATACAGAACGCCCTGTTGCAGCCGGAAGTCCAGCGGCTTACCCGCCAGATGAACCGCATGAAGAACACGCTGGACCGCAACAAGGCTATGGCGGCCTCCCTTGAGAACATCAATTCCATGCGGGCGCTGGAGCAGAGGAAGCGGGAAACCTACTTCGAGATGTTGCTGGAAAACAGCCCTGACATTATTCTCCTTTTTGACGAGAAGGGAAATTTTGTATACTGCACCAAACTTTTTTTGGACAAGGCGGACATCGCCAGTCATGGGCTGGTAAGCGGCAAACTGTTCGAAGAGGTTTTCAGCCGTTTCGGCGGCGTGGAATGGGCTGGGGCGACCGGCGGTATGCTGCGCGCCGCCATACGGGAGAAGCGGCCTCTCCGGTTTGAGGGAATCCTTGACTTCAGCGGGGGAGAACCGCGCCGATACCTGATTTCCTTCACGCCGGCAAGAGGTTCGGAAGACGACGCGGCGGGCGCCATGATGGTGTTTCATGACGTCACCGACATTGAGCAGGCGCGCGAGGCGGCGGAAGCGGCTTCGCTCGCGAAAAGCGAATTTCTCTCGAACATGAGCCACGAGATGCGCACGCCCATGAACGCCGTCATCGGCATGACCGCCATCGGAAAAAAAGCGGACAGCATGGAGCGAAAAGACTACTGCTTGAACAAGATAGAGATCGCGTCCACGCACCTGCTCGGGGTCATCAACGATATTCTGGACATGAGCAAGATTGAGGCCGGCAAATTCGTCCTTTGCCCGGACATCTTCAATTTCGAGAAGATGCTGCAGAAGGTGGTGAATGTTGTTAACTACCGTGTGGAAGAAAAGCAGCAGGAGTTCCTTGTCGCCATTGACGAAAGGATTCCCTCCTTTCTTATCGGCGATGACCAGCGTCTGGCGCAGGTTATCGCCAATCTTCTGTCAAACGCCGTGAAGTTCACGCCGGTGGGTGGCTCCATCCGCCTGGATGCGCGGTTTGACGGGGAAGAGGAGGGAAAATGCGTCATCCGCATTTCTGTGACGGATACCGGCATAGGCCTCAGCGCCGAACAGCAGGCACGTCTGTTCACCTCCTTTGAACAGGCCGACAGCGGCACCTCCCGCAAATTCGGCGGCACGGGACTGGGGCTTGCAATATCCCGGCGCATCGTGGAGATGATGAGCGGACGGATCTGGGTGGAATCCGAACCCGGCAAGGGTTCGACCTTCACTTTCACCGCGCTGACGGAGCGGGGAGAGGAAAAGTCGCGCAACGCGCCGAATGTCGGTGTGCGCTGGAAGAACGCCCGCATCCTCGCTGTGGACGACGCGCAGGATATCCGCGAGTATTTCGCCGAGTTCGCCCGGCAGCGGTCCATCGCCTGCGATGTCGCGTCGTGCGGCGCGGACGCGGTGAGGCTCATCAGCGGAGGAGAGCGATATGATATCTGCTTTGTGGACTGGAAAATGCCCGGCATGGACGGCATTGAGCTTGCGCGATGTATCCGGGCAATGCGGCGGAACGACGAGTGCTCGGTGATCCTGTTTTCCGGCGCGGAATGGAGCGTTGTGGAAGTGGAGGCAAGAGCGGCCGGCGTGGACAGATACCTGCAGAAACCGCTTTTCCCTTCAGCTCTGATCGACTGCATCAACGAATGCCTCGGCTTCGACTCCTTTTATACGGGCGGGGAAATCACGGCGGAATCGGAGGTCAGCTTCCGGGGATATCATGTGTTGCTGGCGGAGGATGTGGAGATCAACCGCGAGATCGTGCTGGCTCTGTTTGAACCGACGCGCTTGGGCGTGGACTGCGCGGTCAACGGCGTGGAGGCTGTGAGGCTGTATGGCGCGGCACCCGGACGCTATGACATGATCTTCATGGATGTGCAGATGCCGGAAATGGACGGATACGAGGCTACACGCCGCATCCGCGCTTTGTCTGACCCGCGCGCGAAAACTGTTCCCATCGTCGCCATGACGGCCAACGTGTTCCGCGAAGATATTGAACGCTGCCTTGAAGCCGGTATGAACGATCATGTGGGTAAGCCTCTGGACTTCGGCGAGGTACTGGGCAAACTGCGCGCTCATCTTCCGCCGAGAACATGACGCCTCTCTGCTTTTTCTGACCCTGTTCGGCTCCACTCTGTACGGCTGCCCTCCAGAGACACCGGCGCGCTGAAGGCGGTACGGGCCTGATTGCGAAGGCATTGTCCGGAACAGCTGCTGAACGAGCGTCAAGGAAGGCGGGTATCCTTGCTCTGGAAGAGAAACGTGACGTCTTGGAACCGGGCATTGAAATGAGGTGGTGTGCAGAATAACGCAACCGGACCGGCAGTCATGCGGCGCAAATCTCCAGATAATACGGCACAAGAAATGTTCCGGCCAGGAACAGGGCCGCCAGGAGAGTCATACCATGACGCAGAGCCACGGCGCTGCGGCCGACGAACGTCCAGAGCAGGGCGGGGATGGCCCAGTACAGCAGGTAGGCCGCCTCCGTCGCAATGCTGGGCCAGGTGTCGCCCGGGCCGTCCGCCGGGAACAGGAGCAACTGAAAAAAGCTGAAAACCAGCAGAAGCGCCCAGAGCAAGCCCCAGGCATTGCGCGACAGGCGGGCGCACCAAGCGATCATCGCATTGTAGTGATCCCGCCCGAAATCATCGCGCCGTCGGCAGGCAAAAAGCCACAAGGCTCCGGACCCTGCGGAAAAAGCCGCAACCAGCGCAGGCGTGTACCACAGCGCGTTCCAGAAAGACGTGCTGGCTTCCGGCACGACAAAAATTTTCAGAATGAGCGTCACGGTTTCCGGCAGGCTTTTTCCCGCCAAGGAAACCTGCAGGCCAAGAGCGTGACAACGCATTGTCATCAGTGTCGCAACAAGCGCGCCACATGCTGCAAGACCGGATAATATCCCCAAAACAGCGGCGGTGGCCGGATATTTTGACATATGTTTCCACAGTGCGTAATAAAGGCTCGCGACCAGCACGCTGCCCGCCAGCAAAAACCAGCATGTTTCCGTCATCCAAGCGTAGAGCGCCTCGGAGTCCATTCGCGCCAGAAACAGCCATACGCGGGATCCAATCAGTAAAAGCCAGCCCAAAACAAAACCAAACAGGGCGAGCTGACGCGCGCATTTGTCGAAGGAGGCGCGTTTGCGGGTCTGGCCCAAAATTCTGGCAAGCGTTGAAACAAAGCCAATACCGCTGAATGCCAGTAACGCTGCCATGGGAATCAGGACACAGAGCGTTTCAAGCAGTGTCCATAAAACGGGCCACGCGGCCAAAAATTCCTCCACTTCCTTCATAACCTGCTGCCCTGACAACATCTTTTCATGCAGACTACCCCTTGCACAATGCCCGCCCGATATAGTATCTTTTACCGCAACACTTTTGCTTTGTGCCTGAAAATTCCGCCAGCGGCAAGTATTTTGGTTTTTGCCGGCCGCGGGAAAAAATCCGGGCAGAGGGAATGTATGAAAAAATTTCTTCTGGCGTCGCTTGTCTGCAGCTTTCTGGCCGGTGGATGCGCCTCTACCGGACAACTCAGAAAAATTGAAAGCGCCGGAGAGCGGAATGAAAAAATTCTGCATGACACGGAACAACGTGTGCGCAATCTTGAGCAGGATGTTTCCGCCTTGGGCAGGCAGATCAACGAACTCGGCAATCGCACATATGAAGTCCGCACCGGCAGCGGACGAAAAACCGGCATGAAGATCATGCCCGTTTCCGCCCAGCAAACAAAACTGTCCGGGAATCAGGATGCGCGCACGGGCATGTCAACACCGCAAAACGCATCTGTCCCGGAAGGGCAGGCGAATTTCGTCGCGCCTGCGACCGCTCCCATTCTGACGCCGTCCGTGCCGCCCCTCCATCTGCCGTCAGGAGGCAAAGATTCTGCCCCGGTAAAAAATTTCGTATCCGGCCCAAAAACAAACGCTCTGGTCAAGTCCGGACAAAAAACCGACAAGATTTCTCCCCCGTCAAAACAGCAGAGAGTCGCCGGGCCTTCTGGCAGCCTTGGAGTGGAGGCGCCGGACCAGACCGCGGTAGCTTTGCCGCCGGCTGAAACGCCGGCGATTCCGTTGCCTTCGGCAGAGTTGTCTCCAAGGACCGAACAAAAGTCGGCCGCCGTTCAGACGCCATCTCCGACCTCCATGCCGTCGCGGGCCGTTCCGCCGGCCGCCGCTGTGAACGGCGGTATTCCTGTTCCTTCCCTGCCCCTTTCCGACCTCCCCCTGCCGCCGGAACATCCCGATCTGCCGCCCGTCGCGATGCCGGCTCAGGAACAGGCCGCCGCACCGGCAACGCCCCAGGCACCGATACCGCCGGAAACTTCCGCAATCTCCGGCGCCGCCGCCGGAGAGACGCGGACAAAAGATACGGCCGGACCATCGCCCAAAGCGGGGCAAGGGGAGGAGGCCGTTTACAAAGCCGCTCTCAAGCTGGCCATGTCCGGCCGTTCCGCCGAAGGAATCAGCCAGTTCCGCAGTTTTTTGCAGCAGTACCCCAATGGTCGTTATGCGGTCAATGCGGAATACTGGATAGGCGAATGCCTCTACGCGCAGCGTAACCATAAAGACGCATTGGCCCAGTTTCAGCTTGTCAACACGCGATATGCCGCGCATCATAAAAATGCGGACGCTTTGCTCAAAGCCGGAATGACGCTGAACAGGTTGGGTGACAGACAGGGAGCCGCGGAAAAATATCGCACCCTGCTGACGGCTTTTCCCAATTCCGAAGCTGCCAGGCGCGCCCGCGATCTGGGACTTGTGCATTGACGGCTCCTGCGGAAAAAGACAACGCCCGGCGGAGGAACATCCGTGAGGGTGCCGCGCCCGCTTGGGTTGAACCGGACGCGGAAATTCGCAAAGAATTCTGGGCCGTTTTGGCCTTGCGCCACTGCAGGGGACTTGGTGCGCGTTCACGCGCGCGCCTGCTGAAAATTTTCGGTTCTGCCTACCGGGCATTGCAAAGCAAGAACTCATGGAAAAAGGCTGGGTTTTCGCAACGCCAGGTCGACGAAATAACCGGCGAATCCTGGCGGACTGAAGCAAGGGAAGAGTGGGATCAAGCCAGAAAACTCAATGCCCGCATCTTGCTTTGGGGCGACAGCCATTACCCAGAGCGTTTGCGCGAACTACCCGACGCGCCGATTTTGCTGTATTGCAGGGGAGATGTTTCCCTTTTGCGCGCGCCGGCAATCGCCATTGTCGGTTCGCGCCACGCCACGAAACACGGCTGCGACGTAGCCGCTCACATAGCGCGCCGTCTTGCTGCCTGCGGAATTGCCGTCAGCTCGGGCATGGCGCAAGGAATCGACAGAGCCGTTCATGAGGCAGCCTTGGAAGAAACCGGCAAAAGCATAGGTGTGCTCGGCACAGGCATTGATAAAATATACCCTAGGGATAATGAGGAGCTTTTTACGCGGATGGCAGGAGAAGGCTTGCTACTCTCGGAATTTCCTCCCGGCGCTCAGCCGTTGGCGGCTCACTTTCCCATACGCAACCGCATAATCAGCGGTTTGTCCTTGGGCGTTCTGGTCATTGAAGCCGCCAGCCGTTCCGGCAGTCTCATAACCGCACGCCTTGCCCTTGAACAAAACCGTGATGTTTTTGCCGTGCCGGGACAGGCTCTGGACGCGCACAGCATCGGCTGTCAGGATCTTGTCCGGCAGGGGGCGCAGCCTGTCTTCACTGCGGAAGACATACTGCGCGACCTTGCCGCGCAACTCAGACTCTTTGGCATCAGCGGGGAGACGCGGCCGGGAGAGGGAGATTCCCCCGCCGTGTCCCGACAAAGCAAAGCTTCGCCGGACATGTTGAAAAACGGGAGCAATGGCTTCGCGGCGCAAAAATTTTGCGCGTTGTCCCCGGGCGATTCCCTTTCCGCCGCCTCGCCGTGTCCGCCGGAAAGCCGGCATCGCCTTCTGGAATGTCTGCGTCAACACGGCGACATGCAATCCGATGCCTTGGCCGCCGCGCTTGATCTTACCGCGGCGGAACTGTCGCCCATACTTGTTTCCCTGGAAATAACCGGGCAGATAAAACGTCTCCCAGGCGCGCGCTACAAGGTGCTATAACGGATTATGCGGCAAAAGATGCTTGGGGACGGCCGGCCGGCCCGGGAGGAATGTTCCATTCTGCTCGACGACTATCTTGAATGGCTTGTCCTGCAAAGAGGATGCTCAGAAGCCACATGCAGGGCCTACCGCGCGGATTTGACGCAATTTGCGGCTTTTCTTGAAGAGCGACGGCTGTCGGTCACACGCCCGCAACATATTGGCCGCGCAGATATTCAGGCTTTTTTGGCAGCGCTTTTTCACCAAAATGGGGCCAAAAGTTCCATGGCCCGAAAACTGGCGACCCTGCGTTCATTCTTTCAATTTTTGCTGCGACGCGGACTTGTGAAGGAAAACACCGCGCGGCAGGTGCGCAACCCGCGCCAGGAAAAACGTCACCCGCGCGTGCTGAATGTGGATGAGACCTTTGCCTTGCTGGACACGCGCCCTCCGGCGGCGGAAAATGACGTTGCCTCGAAGCGGCTGCATCTGCGCGATCTCGCTCTTGCCGAACTGCTTTACGGTTCGGGCCTGCGCATTTCCGAAGCTCTCGGCCTGGATATGGAAGACTACCGCCCGAAAACGAATGTCCTGCGTGTGGTGGGCAAAGGTTCACGCGAACGTCTGGCCCCGCTGTCTGATACATCCGTTGCCGCTTTGTCGGCATGGAGCGAAGCGCGTCGGCATTTCGCAGGCCCCGTCGAGCGGGCGCTTTTTGTCGGCGTGCGCGGAGCGAGGCTCCAGCGCCGGGAAGCGGTCAGAATCATTGCCGCCCTGTGCCGTCAAGCCGGCTTGACTTTCACGGTTTCGCCACATAGCCTGAGACATTCATTCGCCACGCATCTGCTGATCGCCGGCGCGGATTTGCGCAGTGTGCAGGAACTGTTGGGACACAAGCGTCTGACGACCACCCAGCGTTACACACAGGTCAGCCTGGAACATCTGGTCAACGCATACGACAGGGCGCATCCCAGATCCGGCTGCCGGGACAAAGGATCAAATTAGTGCTACGAGGAGGAGACTCAATGCCCGTCAACAAATTCTTTATCATTGTTTTGGCTGTCACCCTGTTTTTCGTGCAGCAGACCACGGCCGCACCCTTGCCGGATTTTACCGAAATGTCGAAAGGATGCGGTCCGGCGGTAGTAAACATAGGCACGGAACGAAAGACGCAAGGTATGGGACCGGAAGACTTTTTCGGCGAGATGTTCCGCAATATGCCCCCCGGATTTGAAAGATTTTTTGAGCAGTTCGGCGGCAGGGGGCAGCACGGCAGGCGCCCCCTGCGGAAACAGAAATCACTGGGGTCCGGATTTCTGATTTCCGCTGACGGCTATATTGTGACCAACAACCACGTAGTCGCAAACGCGGAAACCATTCATGTCACTTTGAATTCCAGCTCAGGCCGGGGGGAAAACATTTCCGCAAAACTGGTCGGCTCGGATGAGGAATCCGACCTTGCCCTGCTGAAAGTGGATGCCAAAAAATCCTTGCCCTATCTCACATTCGGCGATTCCGACGCTTTGAAAGTCGGGGAATGGCTGCTCGCCATCGGCAATCCCTTTGGTCTTGAAAACACTGTGACGGCGGGCATCCTTTCCGCCAAGGGCCGCAATATTCATGCAGGCCCGTTCGACAACTTTCTGCAGACGGACGCATCCATCAATCCCGGCAACAGCGGCGGGCCCCTTTTAAACACCGGCGGGCAGGTCGTCGGGATCAATACCGCCATTATCGCCAGCGGGCAGGGTATAGGTTTCGCCATTCCCAGCAACATGGCCTCCAAAATTATCGACCAGATCAAGAGCGGCAAAAACGTCTCCCGGGGCTGGCTTGGCGTGGGCATCCAGGATGTGGACGACAACACCGCGAAAGCGCTTGGAATGAACTCGTCCAAGGGGGCGCTGGTTGAGCACGTTATGGAAAATGAGCCGGCCGCTGTCGCGGGCCTCAAAGACGGCGATGTCATCATTGAGGTGGACAAGAAAACCATTGAAAACGCCTCGGCCCTGATACGCGCCATCGCTGACAAAACCCCCGGAAGCAGCACCACCTTGACCCTTTGGCGCGACGGCGGCACGATAGATGTCAAAGTGACTTTGGGCGAGAGAAAATCCGTCAGTTCCGAGGCTTCTGCCGGCAAGGACAAAACCCGGAAAGACGAGGAGCTGCTTGGGCTGTCCGTGCGCCCGCTGAAAGCCGAGGAACGGCGTGAGTTGAAAATCGGCAAGAACGAAGGCGTCAGGATTGTGGACATTGATCCGGACAAGCCGGCGGCCCGCGTGGATATCCGTCCGGGTGACGTCATCCTGAAAGTGAACTTGAAATCCGTAAACAGCGCTGAAGAATTCTCCCGCATTGTCAGGGAGGAGGGCGTCAAGCGGGGAGCCGTCTTGTTGCAGGTGGCGCGCCGTGATGACGTTTTTTTCCGCACTGTGCCTCTGGAGAAATAAGCATTCGTTTTTCCGCGCCGTTGGAAACGACGGCGCGGAAAAACGACTTTCCTTCACAATTTCGCAAATTGAGGTAGGTTATGCCTGTAGTCCATGCCAGAGCGGGCCTTTTGCCGGCGCCGGAAGCACTGGAAAATATACCCGGATTGATGAGTTCTTATTATACGGAGTTCCCGGATCCCCAGGTGCAGTCGCAAAGAGTGAGTTTCGGGACATCGGGCCACAGGGGGACATCACGGCTGCGGACGTTTAATGAGGAACATATCTATGCCATTACGCAAGCTGTCTGCGACTACCGGACAGCGAAGGGCATTACAGGCCCGCTTTTTCTGGGCAGGGATACGCACGCCCTCTCCGAGGCAGCTTTCCGAAGCGCTCTGGAGGTGCTGGCGGCCAATGGCGTCACCGCCTATATCGACAAAAACAATGGCTATACCGCCACCCCGGTTGTTTCCCATGCCATTTTGCGCTGGAATAAAAATAATCCACTGCGCTTGTCTGACGGCGTTGTAATAACCCCATCGCACAATCCGCCGGGAGACGGCGGATTCAAGTACAATCCGCCGCATGGCGGCCCGGCCGAAACAGAAGTCACCGCATGGATTGAAAAAACAGCCAACGCCCACCTGGAAAGCAACAACCGCAAGGTCCGGATTAAAAATTTGCAAGCGGCGCTGCATTCCGCCCATGTGCATGAGTATGATTTCATAGGCACCTATGTGGAAGATCTGCCCAAAGCGCTTGACACCAAAGCCATTGCCGACGCGGGATTGAAGATCGGCGTGGATCCGCTGGGCGGAGCCAGCCTTGCTCTTTGGGAGCGCATAGCGGAAACCTGCCGCATCCGCCTCACAATAGTAAACAAGGAGGTGGATCCGACATTTCGTTTTGTCCCGTGCGACAAAGACGGTAAAATCCGCATGGATTGCTCATCTCCCTATGCAATGAGCCGCCTGCTCGAACTGCGGGAAAATTTTGATCTTGCATTCGCCTGCGATCCCGATGCGGACCGCCACGGCATCGTCACCCGCCAGGAACTTATGAATCCCAACCATTATCTGACTGTCGCCGCCTGGCATCTGTTCCGGACGCGACCCGCCTGGTCCGCGGACTGCGGAATCGGAAAAACCCTGGTGACAAGCGCCATGCTGGACAGGGTAGGGCAGTCGCTCTCGCGTCCGGTCGTGGAGGTTCCGGTGGGCTTCAAATGGTTTGTGCCCTATCTGCATTCCGGACGTTGCGGTTTTGCCTGTGAAGAGAGCGCCGGCGCATCGTTTCTCTGTTTTGACGGCAGCCCGTGGAGCACGGACAAGGATGGTCCGCTGCTTTGCCTGCTGGCGGCGGAAATTATGGCAAAAGAGCAAACCTCCCCAAGCGGGATCTATGAAAAGCTGACGCAACAATTGGGCGCTCCCCTGTACCAGCGCCTGGATGCGCCGGCGGATGACCGCGTCAGAAACATACTGAGCGCTGTTTCTCCCGAAGACGTATCCCTGAAGACGCTCGGGGGATCGCCCGTGACGCATATTCTCACCCGGGCGCCGGCCAATGACGCCCCAATAGGCGGGGTAAAGGTAACAAGCAAAGATGGATGGTTCGCGGTGCGCCCTTCAGGTACCGAGGCCATTTGCAAAGTTTATACGGAAAGTTTCGACGGACAAAGGCATCTCGACGCCCTGCAGAATGACGCGCTCGCCTTTCTGGAACATTTGCTGAAAAGCGTCAAGGCATAGCTTTATCGCAATTTCAGGCTTTTCATAAGTCCTTCAATTTCACCGGCCTCCAAAATTCGCGTATGCCCGGGGGAAAGGTCGCCAAGAGTCAGTATGCCCTGCGAAACGCGTTTCAGACGTAATATGGTCAGGTTCAGATCGCGGCACATCCTGCGTATCTGACGATTTATCCCCTGGCAGAGCGTCAGGGTGAGGATTGTGTTTCCCGTCTTGTCCAGGTTTTTTTTCACGGCGACGGGCAGAAGCCTGTCGCCTTCAGACAAGGTCATTCCCGCGCGCATGGTCCGCAGCGCGACAGTATCAACCTGGCCACGGACAACAATTTCATATTTTTTTTTCTGGTGACAGGACGGGTGAGAAAGACGGTAGGCGAGATCGCCGTCATTTGTGAGCATCAGCAAGCCTTCCGAAAAATAATCCAGCCGTCCGACAGGATAGAGCCCGCGCATCCTGAGATGTTCGGGCAGGAAATCCACAACCGTGCGGCGCCCTTGGGGATCATGCACTGTGGAAACAACACGCACAGGTTTGTTCAGAAGCACATAAACAAAATTTTTCGCGCCGCCGAGCACACGACCGTCGATACGTATGGCATCGTCCGGCAAAACATCGCGGGCCGGATTCAGTTCAACGCATCCGTTTACCTGCACACGTCCGGCAAAAATCAGCGCATCCGCTTTGCGCCGGGAACAGAAACCCGTCGCCGCGACGGCCTTGTTCAGACGAATGCCGGGTTTTCTCTCCGTGTCCATATCTGCTGGATAGTGTTGAAAGAGCGGAGTCACGTCAAGCCGTATTTTGCGATTTCAATATTAAAGTTTACATAATTATCATTATGGGACAAAAAAACTTGTCAAATACCAGATTCAACGCTATACAAATACATATGGTATGTTGCAGTTTCAGAACCAATGCCGCCGCTGAGAAAATGAGAGGAATTTATGGGATTTGCAGGCAGCACGACCAGCTTCACCCGTTTTCGCATTCTTGACCCGGTTCCGCGGTCGCTTTGGCTGCAATTGCCTGACAGATTGCGTAAATACGCTTTCCGGGATATTGACGACACTTTGGAAATGTCATCCTGCGGATGGGTCAGTTTTGAGGACATGCTTGATTCAACCTGGAGCGGCTCCCCTCCTCTGAAGGCCGACTACGCGTTTTTTTCCCTGCGCCTGGACAGAAGGCGCATACCGGCAGGCATTGTGAAAAAATATATGCTTCTTGCCTTCATTGAAGAAACTGAACGTTTGCGCAGGCAGAACAAAAATTTCATTTCTCGTGAGCGCAAAAAGGAAATCAGGGAACAGGTGCTTGCGCGCCTGCGCGCCCGCTTTCTCCCCGTCCCTGGTGAATTTAACGTATTGTGGCTCATGAAAAAAAATGAAGTCTGGTTTGCTTCCACCCAGGGAAGCATGCTTGATCTTTTCCTTGAAGAATTTCTGAAAACTTTCGAACTCCATCTAGAACAGCTGACCCCCTACAGTCTGGCATCCACCGTGTTGGACGAGGACAGCCTTGCGCGTCTTGACTATCTTGAACCCACCTGTTTTACATTAAACGTGATAGGTTAATGAATACGTTAATACGCACTGAATCGGCCGACGTCATACTAGGTCGGGAATTTTTGACTTGGCTCTGGTACCGGAGCGATACCGCCCCCAGTGCCTTTACGGATAAAAACGGCGCGCCTTTCTCCGTTTCCATGGAGCAACGCATTGTTGTTCAGCTGGGAGAAGGCGATGCCAAAGAAACGGCTTCCGTCACCGGTTCCTTCTCCCCTTTGAGGGAAGCCAGATTTGGCCTGGGCACAGGCAAAAAAGTCGCCCGCGCCCTGATCCGCCTTGAAAAAGAAGAACTTGCCTTCCAGCTGACTCTGAAAGCGGAAGATTTTTCCCTGGGCTCCGTCAAAACCCCAAAACTCGACAAAATTGACCGGGATGACGACCCGGACGCTCTTCTGCTGGAAAAATTTTATCTGCTTGAAATTTGTATTGATTTGCTTGATTCCCTTTACTCGCGTTTTCTGCGCTTGCGCCTCTCTCCGGGCTGGCAGGATGAAGTAGCCCAAGTAGGGCGCTGGCTGACCCGTTTTGACTGACAAACCCGCGCACATGCCACACACAGCCATTTTTTCGCACTGGCGGCTCGCCGGCATCGGCATGAGAGTCTTCAAAAAGATTTTCTGGATGTTTCTGGTATTGCTTGGCATCACATGCATAAGCTTTTTTGTCATTCATCTTGCGCCGGGTGCTCCCTCCGACACTGAAACCACGCTGAATCCCCTTGCCGGAGAGGCGGCGCGGCGGCAGTTGGAGGTTCTTTACGGCCTTGACCGTCCATTATACGTGCAATATTTTGACTGGATTGTCCGTCTGCTGCACTTTGACTTCGGCAATTCCATGTCGGCAGACGCGAGGCCCGTACTGACAAAAATTACCGAACGCCTGCCGCTGACCATCGGCGTCAACGTCATTTCCCTGTTTCTAGTTCTGATCATCGCTATACCTTTGGGCATCATTACCGCATGCAAACAAAATTCCCTGCTGGATCGGGTGGTGACAATCCTCGTTTTTCTGGGTTTTGCCATGCCGTCCTTCTGGCTTGCCCTGCTGCTCATGCTCTTTTTCGGCATTGAGCATCAGTGGCTCCCTGTATCGGGCCTGACCTCACTGAATTTTTCAGAACTCGGTTTTTGGGGCAAATGCGCCGACATCGCAAACCATCTTGTTTTACCCGTAATTGTTTATACCGTCGGCGGCCTCGCGGGCATGTCACGCTACATGCGGGCATGCATGCTTGAAGTGCTGCGTCAGGATTATATCCTGACGGCCCGTTCCAAAGGCTTGTCGCAACATGCCGTCATCCTGCGCCATGCCTTGCGCAACGCCCTTCTGCCTGTTATCACCCTGCTCGGCCTCTCGGTGCCGGGTCTTATCGGCGGCAGCGTGATTATAGAATCCATTTTTGCCCTGCCCGGACTGGGACAACTTTTCTATGCAGCGGTAATGGCGCGCGACTACACAATGATCATGGGAAATCTTGTTCTTGGGGCCGTACTTACCCTGACCGGCAATCTGCTGGCGGACATCTGCTACGGACTCGCCGACCCGCGCATCCGTTCAACCAAGGGCCTTGTCTGATGAATGTTTCAGCGATCATGCGCTTTACCGGTCGATACGTTATGTTGATTTCAGGGATTGCCATTGTGCTCCTTGTGTCCCTGACCGCTCTCAGCGCGTCTGTCCTGGCGCCCTACCCGCCTTTCGCCCTGCATTTGGATCATATTCTTGAACCGCCGTCCGCCCAATTCTGGTTGGGGACGGATCGCCTCGGACGTGATGTTTTTTCGCGCATGCTGTACGGCGGGCGTGTTTCATTGTGGGTCGGTTTCGTGGCCGTCGGCATTTCCGTCAGCATCGGCACCGTGCTGGGCCTGATAAGCGGTTATTTCCGGGGATGGGCCGATGAAGTCATCATGCGCTCTGTCGACATCATGCTCTGCTTCCCGTCTTTTTTTCTGATTCTTGCGGTTATAGCCTTTTTGGAACCGGACATGACAAACATCATGATTGTCATAGGGCTGACATCCTGGATGGGAGTAGCGCGCCTTGTCCGCGCGGAAACCCTGAGCCTGCGCGAACGGGAATTTGTGGCTGCGGCGAGGCTGGCCGGCCTTCCGTCAAAAAGCATCCTTTTTCTGCATATTCTTCCGAATGCGCTTGCCCCTGTGCTGATCACGGCAACACTGGGCGTGGCGGGAGCCATCCTGGTGGAGTCAAGTTTGAGTTTTCTGGGACTCGGCGTTCAACCGCCCACAGCCAGCTGGGGGAATATGCTTATGGAAGGAAAGGCGGTCATTGAAACTGCTCCTTGGCTTTCCGTATATCCCGGCCTGGCGATTCTGGTGACCGTACTCGGCTATAACCTTCTGGGCGAATGCCTGCGCGACATGCTGGATCCCCGGATGAAACAATAAAGTGGAACTTTAACTTCACGGCACGCACACACGCTGCATTTGCATTACCACGCCAAACCCATGCTGGAATATCTGCGCATACGCAATCTGGCTCTCATAGAAGACGTGGAGTTGGAGTTTTCTCCAGGTCTGAATGTACTCACCGGTGAAACCGGAGCGGGTAAGAGTTTTATTCTCAAGGCGCTGGGCTTCCTGCTGGGCGACAGGCTCTCGCCGGAAATAGTGCGCGCGGGCGCGGAGCGGGCGCAAGTTGAGGCGCTGTTTCTGCCGAATGGCGAGGAACTTGTGGTCAGACGCGAAATATCCGCCCGGACAGGCCGCAGCAGACTGTACATCAATGATGATCTGAAATCCCAAGAACCCCTCCGAGAAATGCGGGATAATCTGATTACGCACACCAGCCAGCATGCGCAACAGATGCTGCTTCGCCCGACTTTTCAGGCAAAACTGATAGATGCGGCCATTGCCGGCTCTCCCTTGTCGGGTGAACGCGATGCGCTATGTCGCGCGCTTGCGGAGAACAGGACGAAACGCAAAGCCCTGCAGAAAAAATATGCTGATTTGGCGGCGCGGCGTGATTTGCTGGAAATGCAGCAGGAGGAAATAGATAAAGTATCACCTGAAGAAGGAGAGGAGGAACGCCTGGAAGGCTTGCGTGTAACTATGCGCAATTCAGCGCAATTATCAAAAAATTATGACGAGGCGATGCTCCTGCTGCATGGCGAAAACGGCCCTGGTTTATTGGATTTGCTTGCAAAACTTGAAAAGATTCTCAACAGAATGCATGACGGCGACCCGTCGTTTGCGGAGCCGGCCGGGGCGATTTCAGCATTGTGCGGGCAGCTTGATTCCCTTTCCGGCAGGTTGCGTCATCCGCCGCAACATATTGTAAAAGATGCGGACATAAACAACATTGAGGAACGCCTCTTTACCTTGGCACGGCTGAAACGCAAGTTACGCAAAACTTTTCCGGAAATTCTCGCCTTGCGGAAGGAAATCACCGCAAACCTGTCTTTTCTGGATGCCTGTGATCTTGACCTCTCGCAATTGCTCAAAGAGGAAAACGCGCTCACGGCAAAGCTTGCAAAAACTGTTGATGCGCTGATTCCGTTACGCCGCAACGCCGCGCGGGAATTTGTCAAATGCCTTGAAAAGGAACTCCACAGCCTTGGTTTTTCACCTGAACTTGCGGTTATCCCGGAGTTTATCCCGCTGGAAATTCAGCCCGATGTGCATGATGAAAGCGTACGTTTTCTTTGGGCGCCCAATCCGGGTCAGCCGCCGCAGCCGCTGGACCGTATCGCGTCGGGAGGCGAGCTTTCGCGATTTCTGCTGGCCATGGTGGGCATGCATCCCGGTCTCGCAAGAACTACCTATATTTTTGATGAAGTCGATGCTGGGGTTGGCGGCCTTGCGCTGAACAAACTTGCGCAAAAACTGAAATCGCTGGCCGAAAAACATCAGATACTGCTTGTAACGCACTGGCCCCAACTGGCGGCTCACGCCGAAAAACATTTTCAAATCAGCAAAGAAGTGCGCAACCATCTGACCTACACCCTCTGCGCGCAGCTCAGCGCAAGCGAACGCCTGACCGAACTTTCCAGAATGGCCGGCGGAGGGGTGCATGGCGAGGCCCTTGCCCGAAGCCTGCAAAACTGAGGAAGGAACGCCCACGCAGTGGACGCATGTTGGTTTTGGCAGAAGATCCATCAATAAGAAATCCGGCAAGAGCCATCAAATTCAGCCGGATTGGAACAGGCAGTTGACTTTCTCACGGGGCGGCGTTAAGCGGAAAGTGAACTTGGTCCCTGCGCGAACAGGAACAAGGACTGATTCGGCGCATGAGCGCCCTCGCACATTGCTGCCGGGATTGGACAGTTTTTCGACACCGAACGCCTCACTGATTCGGAGTCAAATCTTATCCGGCGTCAGACGTCGAAAAAAGAATCACAGCTTTGTCATGAACAGACAAGAAATAGCGCTGGCGTCGCGTTTGGTGCGCATGTGCACGACGGCACAGGGCAACGAAGAAACGGCATTACGGCTGCTGGCGGACATCCTGGCCGACGCCGGCTTTACCTGTTCCCTGGTCGGCTACGACCAGGGCAGGTCTGACAGACAATCCCTTATCGCCAGATTGTGCTCCGCGGACCCGATGCCATCACTTTACTTTGGCGGCCATATCGACACTGTCCCCTATGATGAATCCACCTGGAAATGGCACCCTTTGGGCGGGCATGTGCGGGATGGTATGCTTTGCGGACGGGGTTCATGCGATATGAAAGGGGGCGTGGCGGCCATGGTGTGCGCCTGCGCCCACATGGCCACCCGGCTTGAGGGCCGGGATATTGTGCTGCACATTTACGGCGGGGAAGAAAAAGGCTGTCTTGGCTCCCGCAATGTGGCCGCCAGTCCCGACCTCTTTGGCAAGGCGGCGGCCGGTGTCATCGCCGAGCCAAGCGGGCTCCTGGCTCAGGTGGGGCATAAGGGGGTGCTCTGGATGGAGCTGCGCGCCAAGGGACGCGCCGCCCATGCTTCCATGCCGGACGAGGGGGACAATGCCCTCACAAAACTGCTTCCGGCAGCCGGAGCGCTGTGTGCCTACAAGACCGGCGCTTCCCACCAGTGGCTTGGATCAGGCACTTTTGCCCTGACCAGCCTGCATGCCGGCATTGCCTCAAACTCAATTCCTGACCAAGCGGTTCTTACATTGGATATGCGTACCGTCCCCGGTCAGGTACATGCCGAAATCCTGGCCGAAATTCAGGAACTTACCGGCCCGGATGTCCAATTGACCATGACCTATGACGGCTTGCCCGTATGGACTGACCCGGCGCAACCTTGGTGCGCCGGAGCCATGGCGCGGGCATCTCAGATTTCAGGATGTCCCGCGACCGTTTCCTGCGCGAAATTCTTTACAGACGCCGCTTCTGTTCGCCGTCAGTT
>JAISXC010000063.1 GCA_031270875.1 Desulfovibrio sp. | reverse complement strand
TATGTTTGTCAAGTTTCTCTCCTGGAATGTCAACGGGTTGCGCGCCATATCCGGCAGACCGGACTGGCGCTGGTTTGACGGGACGGATGCCCACATAGTGTCATTGCAGGAAACCAAGGCCGCGCCGGAGCAACTGAAGCCTGATGTGGCCCGGCCGGACGGCTGGCATGTCGGTTGGGCGTCGAGCGAAGTAAAAAAAGGCTATTCAGGGGTCGCTGTTTTCAGCAGAATCGCTCCGCTTGCCGTGATCGCGGAATTGCCGGAAAAGCGGTTTCAGGGAGAAGGGCGGCTGCTGCATCTGGAGTTCCCCGACTTTCACTTTTTCAACGGCTACTTTCCCAACGGAGGCGCGGCCGAATTGGACGATGAGGGCAGGCCGACCGGACAGTTCAAGCGCGTGCCGTACAAAATGGGCTTTTTTGAAGCGTTCCTCGCGCATGCCGAGGCCTGCCGCAGAACAAAACCCGTCGTCGTTTGCGGGGATTTCAACATCGCCCACAGGGAGCTTGATCTCGCCCGCCCAAGGGAGAACGCGGGCAACACGGGTTTTTTGCCGGAAGAAAGAGCCTTTTTGGATCGCTTCGTCGGCATGGGGTATGTCGATACCTTCCGGCATGTGCACGGCGACCTCGGGGGGCAGTATTCCTGGTGGTCGTACAAAACCCGCGCGCGTGAAAAAAACATAGGCTGGCGCATTGATTACTTCTTCGTCTCCGGGGAACTGAAGCCCGCCATACGGGACGCCTGGATAGAAAACGGCGTCCACGGGTCGGATCATTGTCCGGTGGGCCTGCTGCTGGAATTGTGACATCCCGGCACGCTTCGCCGGGGAGCGGCTATGCCGGGAGCTTCCGTCACAGGGCGTGACCCGTCAGTGCGGCGAGTTCCTCAAGCAGCAGGTCCGCCACGCGCCGGCTGAAAAGCATGTTGAAGTGGGGGACGGGAGGGGTGACGACGAGCTTCCAGTTCCCTTCCGGCGGCAGTGGGGGAACCAGGGCGGACGCGGGAAGCACGGCCTCGTCCGCGGGACTGACCAGCGAAACGCAGGGAACGTCCGGTGGGGGCGCGTTTCGCAGGCGCTCAATCAGCGCGGCCTTGGGCGTGATGTTTTTACTCATGGAACCGAAGGCAAGGGTTGCGAGTTTGCTGCCTCCGTGCGGGGTTCCAAGCGTAAGAACCGCGGCCGCCCGCATTTGGCTGGACGGAGCGAGCAGCCAGGTCCGTATCAGGATTCCGCCCAGGCTGTGCCCGATGAAGATGATTTTTTTGCCCGGATGCGCCTTTTCCACATTACCCACATGGCTGTCCAGGTTCCGCACCACCTTGTCCAGCGGAGAGGAAAAGCTGCCGTAGGAAAAGGCGGTAACGGAAAAACCCCTGCGACGCAAAATCCGGCGGACAAAAAGCCATACGGCGGAGTTGTTGTACAGCCCGTGCACCAGCACAACAGGAGAAAGCGCCGGATTTCCGCCAGGGGTCGGCGTTGCGAATTTTCTTCCGGCCGGTATCCCGCAGAGGGCAAGCCCGACGCAGAGAACGTAACCGCAGAAACTTTCGGCAAAGCGTTTCAGGCATTCCGCGAGGCCGGCCTGTGGCCTTGGAATGGCGCAGGCTTCCGCGTTCAGTGTTTCGTACCAGAACAGCAGGTTGCCGCAAAGGGCGACCAGGAAGAACAGGAAAAAAAGCGGACAGAGAAAAGACGTCACGCGCAATGCATACCACGTTGCGGCAAAGCAGACAAGCGGTCGGCGTCGGGTCTCATATTTATGCGAACTTTTTTCTTGACTTCAGGAGCATTCCGGAATATAGGAAAAAAACGTCAAACCCAAATAAACAAGAAATACATGAATTCAGGCATGCCGATGTTTTTCCGTTCCGTTACCGCGAATTTCGCCGCAGAAGGCTGGTGGTGGCGTACGACCGTCGGAAGAGGAGACGTGCGCCCGTAATTTATTGTGTCATCTGGCCCCTGTAAACGCCGTCTCCCAGTGAGGCGGCGTTTTTTTACGCGTACTAATCGTCAAAAACCTTGAAGGACTGGAGCGATGAACGAGAAGACAAATTCGCAGCCGCCTCTGGTATTGCAACAGACGGCATGCTGGCTGCCAGCCGACATGGATACGCCCATCAGTCTTTTTCTTGACACGGTGGGAAAGGGAGACGGCATTCTGCTGGAGAGCGCCGAGGTGGACGGGAGATGGGGTCGCTACAGCGTTCTGGCCTGCGATATCGCCTGCGTTCTTTCCTGCAGGGACGGAAAGCTCGCTGTCGCCGCAAGCGAAGAAAGCCTTAAGCCGCTGCGGCGTTTTGAGGGTCTTCCCTTTATTGACGGCCTGCGCGGATTGATGAAACATCTGCGCATTCTGCCGCCGCCGGATTTCAAAAATCTGCCGCCAATAACAAGAGCACTGTACGGCTACATGGGTTTCGGCATGGCCGGGCTTTTCAACGCCAGGCTTGCCGCCGTCATGCCGCCCCGCGAAGCGGACTGCCTGCTGGTTCTTCCGGGTACGGTGCTTCTGTTTGATCATCTCTACAACCGACTGTGCCGCATCAGCCTCGGCGTCTTATCAAAGGGAGCCGGGGGCACGTCCGCGGCGCGGGCCGCCCGTCACGGTCACGACGGACAGGGGGAAACAGTGTCGGAGCCGGGTGAGGCCGGCTACAAGGACCATGTTGTCCGCATCAAGGAAATGCTGCGCCTGGGAGAAGCCATACAGGTCGTGCCCTCGGTGCGGTTTTCCACGGCTTTTTTCGGCGACTCTTTTACATTGTACCGGCGCATGCGCCGGATCAACGCCTCGCCCTACATGTTTTACATGCGTTTTCCCGGCTTGACGCTTTTGGGATCCTCCCCGGAAATCATGGTGCGCTGCGTTGAAGGACAATTGCAGCTTTCGCCCATAGCCGGAACACGCCGGCGCGGCAAGGACGACATGGAGGACGCGCTGTTGGCCGCCGAACTGCGCGAAGACCCCAAAGAACGCTCGGAGCACGTAATG
>JAISXC010000050.1 GCA_031270875.1 Desulfovibrio sp. | reverse complement strand
AACGGGTTGGTCCAGACGCAGTGCCCCCGGCGCAGCCTGTCCATGAACCAGTCCGCGTGAAAGGCCGGCAGGTCCGTCCGCCTGCTTGCGGAAATCACCAGAGGGGCGATGCCCGCCATGCTAGCGCGCGCCGAAGCCGGGCACATGAAAGCGCCGCTCCAGACGGCGGAGCAGAAAGCCAGCGACGGTGACGAGCGCGAGATAATAGGCCCCCACCGCCAGAAAGACCTCCATGAACCGGAAGGTGTCCGAAGCCACCACCTTTCCCTCGCCCATCAATTCCATGCAGGTGACGAGATACAGGGCCAGATGCTCATGGGTGTGCGCCGCGGCAAAACTTGTGCGCGCCATGATGTCCTGAGTGCCCAGCACAAAGCAGATGGCCGAATCTTTCAGAAGGATGGAAAATTCATTGGCAAAGCCGGGTATGGAGAGACGCAGGGCCTGGGGCAGGACAATGCCGGTAATGGCCGTCCTGTCCCTCATGCCGAGGGCGCGCGCCGCGCTGAGCTGTCCTTTGGGCAGGCTTTGCATGGCCCCGCGAAAGATTTGCGACTGATAGGCGGCGCTGGTCAGACCCAGGACAAGGCAACAGATGAAAAACGGCTCGACGGGCAGGCCAAGGGCAATAAAAAGACCGTAAAAAAGGAAAAGCAGCACCAGAATGGGAACGCCGCGGAAAAACCAGACAAAGAGACCGGCAAAACATCGCAGGCCGGCTTTGCCGTATACCTGCCCCACGGCAAGGGGGATCCCGAGGCACAAGCCGAGGGCAAGGGAAACGGCAACATTGCCGACGGTCACAAAACTGCCGGCCAGCATGGAGGGCAGGGCATTGATGACGACGGTCAGTGATTGCATGGCGCGTTTTTATGCCGCCGCGGGCGCGGCGTCATAAATATGGCATGATGGCGCGGCGTTCACTCGCCCAGATACTTTACCTGCAATTCCTTCCAGTAGGGATCCGCCTTCAGTTTGCGGTAGCCTTCATTGACGATCTTGTGCAAGGAAACATCCTCCTTGCGCATAGCAACCCCGAAATCATCAGGCTCGCCGGCGGTTTTCATGCTACATCCGACAGAGGGCATCGGCGGGGATAATGGTAAAATTGTTGCTATTGAGCACTTCCACGGCCAAATCCACCTTGTCGAAGCGAAAAATCAGAATCGCGTCCCGCTCACGCTGGATAAAGGCGTACATGTACTCCACGTTGATGCCGTGGCCGGAAACAAGCTGCAGCACTTCGTCAAGGCCGCCCGGCCTGTCCGCCACTTCCACGGCCACCACGCTGGTTCGTCCAAGGGTAAAGCCTTTTTCTTTCAATACGGCCTGTGCCTTGGCATTATCGCACACAATCATGCGCAGAATGCCGAAATCCGACGTGTCCGCCAGAGAGAGGGCACGAACATTGACGCCGGCTTCAGCCAGCGCATGCGTAACTTCCGCCAGGCGGCCAGCGCGGTTTTCCAGAAAAACGGATATTTGCTCGGCTTTCATCTCTCGCCCCGTATGGTTAGCGCCTTGGCCGGACAGGCCGTCAGGACTTGCGGGAATCCCCCTCGTTGGTCGCCTTGCTTTCCTTGGGAGTTATGTCAATCTCGTCAGGTTCCGTGGCGGCGCGACGAAAATTGCGTATGGCCCGACCCAGCCCGCCGCCGATTTCCGGCAGTTTCTTCGCGCCAAAAACCAGGAGTCCCACCACCAGGATAAGCAGCAATTCCTGCATGCCAATGCCGAACATAACGCAACCCTCCGCGTTGAGTGACAAGAATGGTAAAGGCGGTTATCGCCGAACTTGCGAAGTATCGCTGTGCAATGTTCCTCACTATACGCCGAACTTCCCGTAAAGTCAAGCCATGTGAAGATTTTTACGGTTGAGAGTCTTGCCATCCGTCGCTACTTCGGCTATTCTGGATTGTTATATTTATGTCGGAACATGTGCGTCTGTTCTTGACCCGCAACAATTGCGCGTTCCTCCCGCGCGAGACTACAGCTTGTAAGGGCACGGCATGATGAAAAAAACTTCCTCTCCGTTTGGTGCGGACACGGCGCGACCGCCGGGACATGGCGGACACGCCGCGGACTTCCGGACGCGTTCCAAACTCTCGTTTGACCGTTTGGTGGAAATGGGCAGAAAAATGGGTATGGAAAATCCGCTCTTCGTCTGCCACGAACGCGCCGCCAAGGCCACAGCGCTCATCAAGGGCAGGGAATATCTCAATTTTTCCACGTACGACTATCTTGGCATCAACGCCCACCCTGAAATCACCGATGTCGTGACGGAGGTTGCGCGCAGGTTCGGCACTTCCTGCGGGGCAAGCCGTCTGGTGGGCGGCGAGCGCCCGCAGCATCGGGAACTGGAAAAATGTTTCGCGAATCTTTACGGCGTGGAAGACTGTATTGTCTATGTCAGCGGACATGCGGCCAATGTCTCTACCCTGGGCTTTCTGTTCAACACGCGCGACGCCATTTTTCACGACGGCCTCGCCCACAATTCCCTCGTACAGGGCGCGCGGCTGTCCGGCGCGTCCCGTTATTCATACCTGCACAACAACTGTGACGATCTGGAGGAAAAACTCAAGATCCACAGGAGCGCCCACAAGCGCGCCGTGATCGTCACCGAGGGGCTGTTCAGCATGGACGGCAACATCCCCGATTTGCCCCGGCTCGTTGCCCTGAAGAAAAAATACGACTGCATGCTTCTGGTGGACGAGGCTCATTCCCTGGGAGTGCTTGGTAAAACCGGACGCGGCGTGCGGGAGTATTACGGCGTGGACGCCGCTGAAGTTGACATGTGGATGAGCACCCTTTCCAAGGTCATGTGCGGCTGCGGCGGCTTTATCGCGGGCAGTCGCGACCTGGTGGAATACCTCAAATACGGCTCGCCGGGTTTCGTCTTCAGCGTGGGGATGCCGCCGGTTATCGCGGCCGCCTGCCGGAAGGCCCTTGAAATCATGCTGCGCGAACCTGAGCGCGTACAGCGGCTGCAGCGCATCTCGCAATATTTTCTGGAATACGCCAGAGGCAGGGGGCTGGACACTGGCGCGGCCCAAGGTTATGCCGTCGTGCCCATACTGGTGGGCGATTCCATGGTGGCCGGCTTTTTGTCCACAGCCCTTTTCAAAAGAGGCATCTATGTCATGCCCGTCACCTTCCCCGCGGTACAGGAAGGGACGGCGCGCCTGCGTTTCTTCCTCTCGGCCGTCCATGAGGAGGAACACGTCCGCGAAGCGCTGGACGCGGTGGTTGAGGAATTGCCCAAGGCCCAGGCCGTGGTGGAGCAGTACCGGCAGGAACACGAGAATGGACAGTTGTAGCGCGGACCATGCGCCTGCGCGGACCTTCCCCAAAATCGCCTATGTTCTGCTCTGGTTTCCTCTTTCTTCGGAAACATTCATATTTCGGGAAGTAAAAAGCCTTTTGTCCCTCGGGCTTTCCATTCAGGTGTACACCATGTACGGAAAATCGCTCAAGGGGTGCAGCGACGAAATGCGGGCTTTTTCGGGGCGGGTGCGGCACTACGGCGTGTTTGCCGCAGCAGCCGTACTCGGGGCCTTTTTCCGCGCTTTGCGCCGTGAACCGCGTAAGGTGGCCGGGCTTCTGCGGGAAGGTTTTTTTCGCAGGATGCGTGATCTCGAATCCCTGGGAGAAAACCTCTGGTGTTTTATGGTGGGCTTTCTGCTGGCCGAACAGTGCCTTGACGAGGGGGTCAGCCTTATTCATTCCGCCTGGGCCAACGGGCCGGCAACGGCCGCCTGGGTGGCCTCGCGCCTGACAGGGCTTCCTTTTGCCTTCACCGGTCGCGCCGGTGACATCTATCCCGAGGACGGCCTGCTGCGCGAAAAATCGCGCGATGCCATCTTCCTGCGCACCAACAATCTGTCAAACGTGCGCTGGCTTCAACAATTCTGCCCGACAGGGCAGAAAGACAAGGTACATCTGGTCTATAACAGTCTGACCTTCGCCGAAGCGGCGCGGGAGCGCCCGACGACGGCCCGGCGCCACGGTGTTTTCAATATTCTTGCCATTGGGCGATTTGCGCGGACCAAGGGATTTCCCGAACTTTTCACAGCTCTGGCGCGTCTGAGGCGCGAACGCGTGCCCGTACGCCTGACCCTGGTGGGAGACGGACGCTGGCGCGGCAGGCTGCTGCGTCAACTGCGCCGCATGCGTCTGAGGGATTCGGTGGATTTGCCGGGTTTTGTCCCTCATGATCAGACATATGTCTTCATGTGCAGTCATGATCTGCTGGTAGTGCCGAGCGTGGTGCACAATAACGGCGACAGGGACGGCATCCCCAACGTGATCATGGAGGCTCTTTCCTGCGGGCTGCCTGTGGTGGCCACAAATGTGAACGGCATTCCCGAGGTTGTCCGCAACGGCGAAACGGGCCTGCTGGTTCCGCAGCGCGACCCGGCCGCTCTGGCCGGCGCCGTGCGGCAAATGCTGGAAAACAGGGAGCGCGCCCTTGCCATGGCCAGGAACGGAAAGGCCCTGGTGGAACGCATGTTTGACGGGGAAACAAATATCAGAGCCCTGCGCGATCTCTATATGCGTCATGCCGGCGCAACGGCGCAGGCTCCGGACGCGGCTCCGTGCTGACGCGGCCGCCGATCCGGTTGGCTGTCAGCCTGGACGTGGAAGAGGAAGGGCTCTTCGGCGGCCGCTACGCCCACAGTGCCCCGCCGGTTGCCAACACCTCCTGTCTGGCGCGTCTTGTTCCCCTCATGGCATTGCCCCTGCGGCCCACCTTTTTTTGCGCTTACAGCGTTCTCAAGGACTCCGGCGCGCGCGCCAATATCGGGGCTTTTCTGGACAAATTCAGGGACAGCGTGGAGATAGGCGCGCATTTGCACCATTGGAACACGCCGCCCCTGTCCGCGGAACCGCCGGCATTTGCCGCCGATGTCTCCACAGCCGGCATTCCGGAGAACGTCCTGGCCGCAAAACTCGCCAATCTGCTCGCGGCGGCCGGGGAGTTCTGCGGAGAACGCCCCACGTCTTTCCGCATGGGGCGCTGGGACATACGCAGAGCGCACTGGCCCTTGCTGGCGCGAGAGGGAATCGCCTGCGACGCATCCGTCAGGCCGTTGCACTGCCCGCTCCGCGGGCCTGATCATTTTGCCGCGCCGGCCGTCCCTTACCGCATTCCTGCGGCAGGCACAAGCATTTTTGAAGTGCCCCTTACGGTGACGCCGCTTTTCCGCTCTTTGCCCCGCCTGCTTGATTGCCTTCCGGCCAGGGCGGCAGGCCGCCTTGCCCCTCTGGCCCGCGCCACCTTGAAAAACTGGGGGGCGCTTGTCCTTTTGCCGGCCTATCATCCCCTCCGGCTGATGCAGTTTGCCACGCGTCTCTTTGTGGCGCGCGGCGGAACAGTGCTCTCCCTCACTTGGCATTCGTCGGAAATGATGCCCGGCGGAGCGCCCCATATCCCGGATGCGTCCGCGGTTGACGCCCTGCTGGATAAAATTTATCGTTATGTCCAATGGGTATATAAAAATTTTGCCGCCCGCGCCTGCACCATGCACGAACTCGCGGCGGAACTGGGGCCGGGCGCGGAGGAGATGCCTGCCCCTGCCGGAGATTGGACCTGTGAATGAGACCGCCTTGACTGACGACACCGCAAAAACAGCCGTTGAAACCGCGATTCCGGATACGCCGGACACCCTTCCCCCCGGCCTGCCGCATGTTGCCTATATTTTGCTGTGGTACCCACTCTTTACCCAGCCTTTTATTTTCCGTGAAGTGGAAAACCTGAAACAGCGCCTGCCCGTGGAAGTATACTCGCTGTACGCCTCCAATCTGCGTTGCTGCTCCAGGGAAATGCTTGCCGTGGCTCCGGGGGTGCGCACGGCCGGAATGAAATACCTGCCGGCGTTCTTTCTGGAAATTCTGCGTTGCCTGGCCGCGAGACCCAAAAAATTCTGCCGGATTTTTGCCCGCAGCCTGCTCAGGCCCTGGCGCGGCTTTGAAAGTTTTGCCGAAAACTTTTGGGCCTTTTTCGCGGGGATGACTCTTGGCCGGCAACTGCGCGAAGACGGCATTGACATGGTCTACGCTCCCTGGCCTCGCGGCACGGCCACCGCCGCCTGGGTTGCCGCCGACATCGCGGGTGTTCCCTTTGCCACCTCGGCGCGGGGCGACAATCTTGAACCGGCTGATCCGGATCTGGGCGCGAAATTCGCCGCGGCTCTTTTCATACGGGCAAACAACGCGGCCGATCAGAAACGCATAGAAAACTTTGACAGGAATCAGGCGAAGAACAAGGTGGAACTTGTCTACAACAGCCTCACCCTGTCCGCCGCGGCGGCGCGCCCCCGGCCGGTATTGGCCCAAAACCCGGTGCGTCTGCTGGCTCTGGGCCGTTTTGACGTGACAAAGGGCTTTGATGTGCTTTTGCGGGCCTGCGGCATCCTGAAGAACGACGGCCTTGATTTTCTGATGACTCTTGCGGGCGGAGGAGGGAAAATCATGGGCCTTGGCGGCATGGAGCGCATGCTTTTGGTCCTGCGCAAGGAGCTCGGCCTGGAACGCCATGTCTCCATGCCCGGCCTTGTCTCCCATGATGATCTGCCGGACGTCCTTCTGGGCCACGATATCTTCGTCGCTCCCTGCGTTGTGCACGCCTCGGGCCGGCGTGACGGCATCCCCAATACGGTCATTGAAGCCTTTGCCTATGGCTTGCCGGTGGTGGGGACCAGCGTCAACGCCCTGCCCGAGGTGGTACGCCATCACGAGACCGGCCTCCTTGTGCCCCCCGGCAATGCCCGGGCTCTTGCCGACGCCGTTCTGTGGCTGGCGCGCCATCCCGCCGAAGCCCGCCTCATGGGACAAAACGGCAAAAATCTGGCCGGAGAGATGTTTGATCCGGACCGCAATTCCCGGCGCCTGTCGAAACTCTTTGTCCGCCGGTACACCCTCTGGAAGGCATCGTGTGCGGCATAGCCGGGCTCTGCCGTCTGGATGGAGAGGCCCTCGGCCCCGAGGCGGCGCCCCTCACGCGCGCCGTGACTGACGCCCTTTCCCACCGCGGTCCGGACGGTCACGGCGTGTGGCAGAACGGGCCTGTCTGTCTCGGGCACAGGCGTCTCTCCATCATCGATATCTCCGGCGGGTCTCAACCCATGCATGACGCACGCGGCGAACTCAGCGTGACCTTCAACGGGGAAATCTTCAACTTCCTCGAACTCAAAAAAATTTTGACGGCGCAAGGGGCGCGGTTCACCACCAATTCCGACACGGAAGTCATTCTGGAGGGGTATCGTCGCTGGGGCGTCGCATGTCTTGAGCGCTTTAACGGGATGTTCGCCTTTGCCCTCTGGGACAGCGGGCGACAGCGCCTTTTCTGCGGGCGCGACCGTTTCGGAAAAAAACCCTTCTTTTACAGCGCGCAACACGGTTGTCTGGCCTTTGCCTCGGAACTGACGGCGCTGACGCGATTGAAGGATTTTTCCTTCTCCGTTGATCCCAAGGCCGTCATGCGCTATCTGGCCTATGAATATGTGCCCACGCCCCGGACCATTTACCGCGAGGCCGTGAGCCTGCCCCCGGCGCATCGGCTTGTGCTGGAAAAGGGAAAAATCAGCATCGAACGCTACTGGGACATGCCCGTTCCGGACGAGAACGACACCCGCGGTGAAGAAGAGCTGTGCGAGGAACTGCGCGCCCTGCTCTCGGAGGCTGTCCGCCGCCGCAGGATAAGCGATGTTCCCCTGGGCGTTTTTCTTTCCGGCGGTATTGATTCCACCATTGTCACCGGCCTTATGGCGCGCCATTCCGTTGCGCCGGTAAAGACTTTTTCCATCGCCTTCCGCGTGGCCAGCTACGACGAATCCCGCGATGCGC
>JAISXC010000023.1 GCA_031270875.1 Desulfovibrio sp. | reverse complement strand
TGGCCGCGCAGCACATCCGCGAGGGAATCCTCGGGATTGACTACCAGGCGTCGGGGAATGCCGTTGACTACAAGCGTTTTTGTTTCCATATCAACTCCTTGGGTTAGCGTTGATGCCTTTGGGGCGCGCCTATTTGTATTTATTGTAACATAGAATAGATAATAGCAAAGACAAATTGTCATACCTATATGTTTTTAATAACATAATAAAACTTCACCCCGGCCCGGATTCAAGCGGGGAGAGCCGCGCGCGGGGGAAAAAGCGTTTCCCGGCGAAAAGGTCCTGAAGAATTATGCGATGTGGCCGATAAAAGACAAGACGGGCGATTTTTTTCGGAGGGCGGCGTGCCGCGTTTCAATTCTTTATATCCCGCAGCTCAACTTACCCTGGAGCTGCTGCGCGGCCGGATGGTTTCCCGGTTGGTGGGCGGGCTGTCCGGCTCGCCCGATAGCCTTGGAGATATCATCCTGCCTGATTTTTCCGCCGCGATGCGGCGCCCTGTCAAGCCCATGCGCAGCGGCACGGAGATGATGGACGACGCCCTGGGCGGGCTCAGGCGCGGCGAGGCGGCCATGTACCGCCAGGCGTCCCGGAATATGGCTGAAGGCTCCTCAATGGTCGAACTGGCCGCGGAAGGCGTTAAAAACATCCAGGACGCCTTCCGGAGGATGCAGGATATCGTGTTGGAGGTGCAGCAAGGGCCTCCTCCTCCGCAACTGGCCGCGTTGGAGCAGGAATACAACGCTCTGGCTGACTCCGTCAGGGTTTTTGTGAAGGGAACGGAATACAACGGCATCAAACTGCTTGACGGAAGCGTGTGGGATAAGGATGGACGCATCGTCGTCGGAGCCGGCGGAATCACCGGAAAAATCAGCTTGCAGGCGGGCGAGGCTTCCACCGGGCTGACGCTGTTCAATCTTGCGGATCTCACGTTGCTGCCCGACCTGGCTGATCCGACGGCAGCCGATGAACTTTCCGCTTTACAGGGTCGGCTCTCCGTCATCCGGGAAATATACGAGGCCAGGTCGCGCCTGTACGCCTCGGAGGCCTTATCCTTTGTCCGACAGGCGGATATTCTGGATCATTCCGTAAAGCAGGCCGGTTTTGACGGCGGAAAAAATTCCGGAGACAACCTTTTCGAAATGATCATGGGCGGAAGGGGAGGCATTGTCAACGCGCGCGGCTGAACTTCTTCCGTCTTTCACTTCAGGAGGCCGTCAGGGGCGGAACGGCGTAACCATCCCGACTGTCCGCCGTTGCGGCGTTTGACTCGTTCCGTGCCGGCTGGCCCGGGACAGGGCCTTGCGTCTGCATGGCGCGCAGCACTTTGTCACTGATTCTGCCGCGCGCGTGCCGTTTGCCGGGCGGAGTATTGGTGGTGTAACGCACCTTGCGCCCGGAATTGCCGGCCTCCTGCGTCCCCTCCTGCGGCGCCTGGGCCGTCGGTTCGTCCTGCGGCGCATTGTCGGCCGCCAGACCGGCCATGGGAATGCCCGTTTGCATAACCGTCTGCCTGTTCTGGTTTTTGGCTGCGGGATACAGGGGCGGGCGCACCGCCGCAGGGCCGAGTTTTGTTCCGGCTTCCTTTTGGGCCGCGCGGGCCAGATCAAGTCCGGACTGCGGGTAATGCCGTCTCGTTCCCCGCCCGGCCGGCATGGCTTCAACACGGCCGTTTGCCGGCGTTGTCTGTTGCAGGCGCAGTTGGGCAAGGGCCTCGCTCACTTCCGGCGGATCGGCTTCCGCCGGCATGACCGCCCGTACCGCCAGGATATCGGGATCGACCGTGGATTTTTGTTCGGACTCCGCTCCGGATTCCTTCACAATGTCGTGTTGCGGGGCAGGCCCTTCGTATACGGAGGGCAGGGGATTCGCGCGCGGTGCCGCCGCTGTGGAAAGAGTTTGCGGGGTATCGTCCTGTGGTGCCGCCGCCGTCTCTCCCAGGCTTGCCCCGTTTTGGGGCAGTAGCGGTGCCGCGGGGGGCCTGAAAGCGGCGCTCTGGGCCATGCCGGTGGCGCTGCGCGTGGCGGAGACCAGATTTTGGGAAAGCTGCCGGTACATCATGTCCGCGAGGCCGATGCCTCCCGCGGATGTCATTTTTTTGGCGAGCTCCTGGTCATACATGTCCTGCCAGAATTTTTCTTCCCGGCTGTGCAGCAGACTGCCTTGAGGAACCATTTTGCGCATTTCCTGCCACATTTTTTGGATGAACACGGATTCAAAACCCTCGCAGGCCTCGCGCAGTTTTTTTTCCTTTTGCCCGGGAGTGAGTTTTTTGCCGCGCAGATCTCCGAGGCCCGCAAGGCGAGCCTGCAATTCGCGGCGGGATCTCTCGTCGCCCGATGCGTCAGGCGGGATGCCGGATGGGATGGGCGAAGTCATCTAGATCACCTCCAGGTCGGCATGGAGCGAGCCTGATGCCTGCAGGGTGCGGAGTATGGAAATAAGATCGCGCGGTGTCGCGCCGATGGCGTTGAGACCGTCCACAAGCTCCTGAAGGGTCGCGCCCTCCACCATCATCAGGCGGCGGTTTTCCTCTCTTATATTGACATCCGTTTGCGGGGAGACCACCGTTTGCCCTTGGGAGAAAGGGCCTGGTTGCGAAACCTGCTCGCTTTCCCTCACCGTGATCTGCAAATTGCCGTGAGCCACCGCCGCGCGGGAAATGCGCACATCGCGTCCCAGCACCACGGTGCCGGTTTTCTCGTCCACAACCACCTTGGCGGCGACATCGGGATTGATCTCCAAATTTTCCACAGAGGCCATCAGGGGCACAAGATTGCTTTTGTATTGCGGCGGAACGTCCATGCGCACGCTGGATGCGTCCACGGCGCGGGCATAGGGGCCTCCCATGGCCTGATTGAGTCTTTCCGCTATCTGCTGCGCTGTGGAAAAATCTCCGTGGCGCATGTTGAGGGTAAGTGTGTCCTGCTGGTTGAACTCAAAAGGTATCGCCCGCTCCACAATGCCGCCGCCGGGAATAATGCCGACGGTATTGATATTTTTGGCGGTGGAAGCCGCCGCGCCGCCGGCGGACACCCCTCCTACCGCCAGCGACCCTTGGGCGAGACTGTAGGTTTTGCCGTCGACTCCCTTGAGGGATGTCTGCAGAAGCACGCCGCCCACAAGGGAAGTGGCATCGCCGACCGAGGACACCGTCACGTCGAGTCTGGTGCCGGGCTTGGCGGAAACGGGCATACGCGCCGTTACCATAACGGACGCCACATTTTTGATTTTGAGCGCCTTGGAATTGACGCCAATGCCCATGCGATCCATCATGTTCTTCATGGAGCTCAGGGTAAAGACGGAATCCTTTTTGTCGCCCGTGCCGGCCAGGCCGACAACAAGGCCGTAGCCTATGAGCTGGTTGTCCCTCACGCCGGAAAACGTGGCGATGTCCTTGATGCGCACGGCATGGGCCGGCATGGCGAAGCAGAACGAGAAAAGCGCCGCAACAACGGGCAACAGCGGACAGGAACGGAATGTCAATTTCATGGTGAAACTCCCTGAAGCATGGCTTCGCCGTGGTGCTATGCAGAAAGCGTGCCTGAACGGACACCGCATCCCAGTTGGATCGCACGGTTTCCGCACGGGTGAAAAATGGGGGATACCCGTCCGTCCCTCGCCGCGCGTACAGTAAACATTTCTTTCCACAGGCGTGGCATCTTGCGCAAAAACGATCTCTGTGGCAATGTAACTGACGGTGCGTGTTGATGGCCCTGGCCGAGCGACGGCCGGGGCGCGTCTTTTTGATGTGTTTTTGCAGATGCCGTGGATGGTTACGGCAGAGACAGCTTATGACGAAGGATCATCTTTTTGAGGGCGCTGAGCCGGGAAGTCAGTCACCGGTCCCGACAGGACAGTCTTTTGCGGCGGAGACTTCTGGGGAAATTTCCGTCAGTGAGCCGAAGGACGCCCTGCCAGCAGCAGTGCTGGAGGATTTGCCCGAATCCGTGCGCGCGGCGTGCGGCCGCGCCGGATGGCAGGCGCTCACGCGCGTGCAATCTCTGGGCTTGCCGTACCTGCTCGGGCGCCGTGACATTATGGTGCAGTCCCGCACGGGATCAGGCAAGACGGGCTGTTACCTGTTGCCTCTTTTGCAGCGCCTTTCCCCGGAACACAAAGCCGCGCAAGCCGTTGTGCTCACCCCCACGCGGGAGCTCGCCATTCAGGTGGCGCGCGAGGCAACAGTGCTCTTCGCCGGCACAGGCATGGCCGCAGCCGCCATATACGGGGGCGTCGGCTACAGACAGCAGACAGACGCCCTGCGCGACGGCGTTCAGGTGATTGTGGGTACGCCCGGACGCATGCTGGATCACCTTTTGCGCCGTACCATGAATCTCGACGATCTGCGCTGCCTGATTTTTGACGAGGCTGACCGTCTGCTCTCAATCGGCTTTTATCCTGACATGAAAGAAGTGCAGCGCTGGCTGCCGCCGCGGCCCATACACACCTGCATGTTTTCCGCCACCTATCCGCCGCACGTGCTCAAGCTGGCGGAGGAATTCATGCGGCGGCCGGCCATGCTTTCTCTTTCCCACAAACAGGTGCATGTGGCTGAGGTGCGCCATCTTTTTTGCGAAGTGAAGCCCATGGACAAGGACAGGGCTCTGGTACGCCTGCTGGAGACGGAAAATCCCGCCCAGGCCATCATTTTTTGCAACACCAGGGCCAATGTCCACTATGTGACGGGAGTGCTGCAGGGTTTTGGCTACGGCGCCGATGAGATTTCCTCGGATCTTTCGCAAGGCAGGCGCGAGGAAGTGCTCAACAAAATCCGCAACGGGGAATTGCGCTATCTTGTGGCGACGGACGTTGCCGCGCGCGGTATAGATATCCCGGCCCTGTCGCATGTTTTTCTCTATGAACCGCCGGAAGAGCACGAAAACTACATTCATCGCGCCGGCCGCACCGGCAGGGCCGGGGCCGCCGGAACGGTGATTTCCCTTGTGGACGTGATGCAGCGCATGGAACTGGAGCGTATTGCCCGCCATTACGGCATTCCCATCGCGGATCTGCCGCTGCCCTCGGATGAGGACGTGGCCCGCGTGGCCGGGACGCGCGTGATGGCGCTTCTGGAATCGCGTTTGCGCAAGCTGACGGGGCTGGAGCGTCTGCGGGCGGCGCGTTATACGGCACTGGCGCGGGAGTTGGCAAACGTCGTGGAAGAAGATGGCGGACTTGCCCTGTTGTCCATGCTGTTGGATGATTTTCATCGTGAAGCGCTTCGGGAGAACCGTTTTCCGGGCAACGGGCCGATAGGGGACGCCGCCGCATCCAATGGATGGCGCAAGAGGAGAAGCCGCAGGCGGCGCGGTGGCGAAACAAAAGGAAATGTCTGATGCAGAGCGTGGCGGAAGATTTTGAAGCGGAGAGCGCGGAGCAGCTGGCGCTGAAAAATTTTGCGGCGCTGCTTGCCGACACGGATTTTGCGACGGAGCTGGAACTTATGAATATCGGCCGCATGCAGTTTCTGCTTCGCCGCCAGATGCTTGTGGAATGGCGGGGATTGTACATGGCCCTGTGGCGTCTGGCTCTGGAAAAATCTTTTCCGCGAAACGCTGACGCCATGTTTGCCGTCTTTGCATCCCGTCACCGGGACAGCCACCCCGACAAATTGAGCGTGGCAAGTCTCAGGCGCGCCGAGGAGTACTGGGGTATGCTGGCCCCGGTGGGAGAGGCGGATTTCAGCCCGGCGGCGCGCCATCTGGCCTCCTTTTTCAGTGACAGCACGCATGATTTGCGCAGCCTGAGCCTCAGGCTCGCGCTGTATATCCGCAAAACATACAAAAATATCTTTGACAGACTTCTTTAACATCCATGCGTATCGTCTCTTCCGTTGAAGCTCTTTTGCCGTTTTCGGGCACAACGGGCGTGACCATCGGCAACTTCGACGGCGTGCACCTCGGCCATCAGGCCCTCATACGGCGTACTTTTGAGGTGTGCCGCGAAAAATCCCTTGAGGGCGTGCTTGTCACTTTTACGCCGCATCCGCGCTGCGTGCTGGCTTCGCACAGGCATGTTCCGCTCAGCAGCCGGCAAGCCCGCATGGAGCTTCTGGCGGCTCTGGGCGTGGAGAAAGTGCTGGAACTGCCTTTCACGCCGGATATGGCGGCCATGTCGGCCGAGGAATTTATCCGCTGTTTTCTTCTGCCTCTCGGCATGAGTTGTCTTGTTGTGGGATACGATTTTTCTCTGGGCAAAAATCGCAGCGGTTCCACCGAGATATTGCGCGGCCTTGGCCTGCAATTCGGTTTTACGGTGGAGCAGCTTGCCCCGGTGCTTCTGGATGACGGCATTGTCAGTTCAACGCGTCTGCGCCGGATGATAGCGCGAGGGGACGTGCGCGGCGCCGGGCGACTGCTCGGGCGCAGGTACGGGTTTTCCGGCGAAGTGGTGCAGGGGGACAAACGCGGCGCGGGGCTCGGCTATCCCACTGTCAATCTGGCGAAGCCGGAAGTCCTGCTGCCGGGTGACGGCGTTTACGCGGCCTTTGCGCGGCACGGTTCGCGCCGTTTCCATGCCGTCACGAATGTCGGCCAAAGGCCGACTTTCGGTGGCGGGGCCGTGACTGTGGAGAGTTTTTTGCCGGGGGCCTCAATCAACTTGTACGGGCAGAACGTGTTTCTGGAATTTGTTGAGCGTTTGCGCGAGGAGAGGCGTTTTGAGAGCCCGGAGCACCTCAGGGCGCAGATCGCGCTGGATGTGGAGCGGGCCTGCGCTTTGCTTTCCGCCGAAGGCTAGCCGCGCGAATTTGCGGATTCATGTCGCGCCACGGGATGGTGACAATGGATGTGAACACGGTGCGTATTGCCTTTGTGCGGGAAGGCGCGCGCGAACTTTATGCCGATGGCGGAGGGGATTTTCTGACGCCGGCCACCGGTCTTTCCGCCGGTTTTGACCTGCGGGCCTGTTTTGCGGAGAAAACCGCGCGCATACCTGCGCGCAGCCGGCTCTTCATTCCCGCGGGCATAAGCGTTCTACCCCGTTCGCCGGACATCGCCGGTTTTGTATACTCGCGCAGCGGACTTGGCGCGCGCGACGGCCTCGCCGTCGCCCAGGGAGTGGGGGTCATAGATCCGGATTATACCGGAGAAATCCTGGTGCCTCTTTTGAACACATCGGGTGTGGATCGTCTTGTCAAACGTGGTGAGCGCATAGCCCAGCTTGTTTTTCAGCCCGTTGTCCGGCCGCGCTGGGAGGAAACGGCGCGCTTGCCGCCTACGGGACGCGGGGCGGGCGGTTTCGGCCATACGGGGAGTCTCTGAATGGAGGAAGTTTTAGTGTCGCAAGTTTTTGCCGATGTGAAAGAAAAAGAGGAAGCCCTGCTTTGCCGCACATACGGCCGCTACCCGCTGGCTCTTGCGCGGGGGAAGGGGGCGCGCCTGTGGGACGTTGACGGCAGGGAATATGTGGATCTGCTCGCCGGGATCGCTGTTACCGTCCTGGGGCACAGCCATGAGGAGCTTTGCGCGGTTCTCACGCGGCAGGCAGGCCGACTCTGGCATGTGAGCAATCTTTTTTACCAGCGCAATCAGCTTGATCTGGCGGAAAAGCTGCTCTCCACGAGTCACCACTCCAGAG
>JAISXC010000109.1 GCA_031270875.1 Desulfovibrio sp. | reverse complement strand
TTCAAAAGCGTGCGCGGCGTACTGGATGCCCGTCCGGACGAGTTGCTGCACGTTCCCGGCTTTGGGCCGGGTCTTATGGGGCTTTGGCAGGTATTGCGCGAACTTCTGGCCCGCTATGTGGCCTCTCCCGTGCGCAAGCGCGAGGAACTCGCCACCCCCCGGGCTGTGGCGGACATGGCACGGGCCAGACTGGCCGGCTGTCCGCATGAGGAATGCTGGATCGCTTTGGTAAACAGCAAAAATGGTCTTATAGCCTGGGAACGTCTCAAGCGCGGCGGGGTGGACGCCGTGCCCGTGCAGCCGCGCGAAGTGCTGGAGGCGGCCCTGGCCCGCAAGGCAAGCGGCATTATTCTGGTACACAACCATCCCGGTGGCTCCCCGGAACCCTCCGGCGAGGATGCCGCACTGACGAAAGAACTTTTACAGCTCGCCCCGCGCATGGGCCTGCGTTTTCTGGACCACGTCATCGTCACCGAGGGTGACTGCTACAGCACAGCCCAACAGGCAATCTTTTGAGGGACACGTCCGTCGGGCATATCTGCCCCCTGTTGCGACAATCTTCCGCCTTTTTTGCCGTGCTCCGGGAAGTATAATAAATTTTTTCGCATTCAAGGAGAAGTTATGATTGACAACAACATGCAGGGTACTTCAAGCCCGCCGCAATCCGCTGACGATGGCGGTCAGATGCAAATCTCTCCGGACGATGCGCGGGAAAAATCCGCTCCTGAAGGGATACCGCCCGAAATTCCGAACATTTTGCCCGTGCTGCCGGTACGCGACGTCATCATCTTCAATCATATGATTTTGCCGCTCTTCATCGGCAGGGAAAAATCCGTCAGAGCCGTGGAGAGCGCGCTGAACGAGGGCCGCTACCTGTTGGTGGTGGCCCAGAAAGACGAAAGTACGGAAGACCCGGGCGTTGATGAGCTTTATACGGTGGGAACCGTCGTACAAGTCATGCGTCTGCTCAAGATGCCGGATTCCCGGATAAAAATTCTTGTACAGGGCACAAGCCGCGCGCGGGTGACGGCCTATCGGCAGGAAAACCCTTACCTGGAAGCCGTTATCATGCCCGTTCCGGAAATTGTCTCGGAAAACAACCCCTCGGTGGAAGCCCTTCTGCGCGCCGTGCGGGAACAGAGTGAAAAAATATTTTCCCTGCGCGGCCTTTCCTCGCCGGACATGATGACCGTTTTGCAAAACGTGGACGATTGCGGCCGTCTGGCCGATCTCATCGCCGCCAACATGCGCCTGAAAATAGCGGACGCGCAACGCATTCTGGAAGCGGAGGATCCTGTGGAACGCCTTTCCCTGGTCAACGCCCAGTTGCAGCGCGAGCTGGAAGTGGCCACGGTACAGGCGAAAATTCAGAGTTCCGCCAGAGAAGGCATGGACAAGGCCCAAAAGGACTACTACCTGCGGGAGCAACTCAAAGCCATACGCCATGAACTGGGAGAAGAAGGGGAAGAGGCGGAGGAAGACCTGGAAATCCTCAAAAAAGCTCTGAACAAGGCCGGTTTGCCCAAAGATGTGCGCAAGGAGGCGAACAAGCAGTTGCGCCGCCTCTCGGGCATGCATACGGATTCTTCCGAAGCCAATGTCGTGCGTACCTATCTTGACTGGCTGGCGGAACTGCCCTGGAAAAAATTTTCCCGCGACCGTCTGGACATCGCCCACGCAAAAAAAGTGCTGGATGAGGACCATTGCGGACTGGACAAAGTAAAGGATCGCATCCTGGAATTTCTGAGCGTGCGCAAGCTCAACCCTCAGTCCAAAGGCCCTATTCTCTGTTTCACAGGCCCTCCGGGCGTGGGCAAAACCTCACTAGGCCGTTCCATCGCGCGGGCGCTGGGGCGCAAATTTCAACGCCTTTCCCTGGGCGGCATGCACGACGAAGCGGAGATCCGCGGGCACCGGCGCACATACATCGGCGCCATGCCGGGGCGGATTATCCAGGCCCTCAAGCAGGCCGGCACGCGCAATCCCGTGATTGTGCTGGATGAAGTGGACAAACTGGGCACGGATTTCAGAGGCGATCCCTCGTCGGCCCTGCTGGAGGTACTTGATCCGGAACAGAATCACACTTTCAGCGACCATTATCTCAATGTGCCTTTTGATCTCTCGCGGGTAATGTTTCTCTGCACGGCCAACCAGTTGGAGACCATTCCCCCGCCTCTGCGGGACCGTATGGAGGTTATCCCCCTTACCGGCTATACCATGCAGGAAAAAGTGGAAATAGCCGTCAGGCACCTCCTGCCCAAAAAAATTTCGGAAAGCGGCCTGACCGGCAGCAAGGTCGAAATCAGCGAGGCGGCCATAGAAACGGTGATCAAGGAATACACGCGCGAGGCAGGCCTGCGCAATCTGGAGCGCGAGATCGCCGCCGTGTGCCGCAAACTTGCGCGCCGCAAGGCCGAGGGCAAAAAAGACGTCTTTGCCGTAACTCCGGATGATATCTCCAAATTGCTGGGCGCTCCGCGCTTTGTGGAAGAAGAGAAGGAAAAACGCCTCATGCCCGGCATAGCGCTTGGCCTTGCCTGGACGCCGTCCGGCGGCGAAGTGCTGACCATTGAGGTCAGCGTCATGAAAGGCAAGGGCGGGCTTACCCTTACCGGCCAGCTTGGCGACGTGATGAAGGAAAGCGCTCAGGCCGCGGTGAGCTATATCCGCAGCCGCGCGGAAAGCCTGGGCATTGATCCCAATTTTGCCGCCAAGCGGGATATTCACATCCACGTGCCCGCCGGGGCAACGCCCAAAGACGGCCCTTCCGCCGGCATTACCCTGACGACGGCCCTCATTTCCGCCCTGAACGGGCGCAGTGTCAGAGCCGACTGTTGCATGACGGGAGAAATCACCCTGCAGGGGCGCGTTTTGCCCGTGGGCGGCATCAAGGAAAAAATTCTGGCCGGCGTGGCGCGCGGTCTGAAACATGTTATTTTGCCGCAGCAGAACAAAAAGGATTTGGAAGACGTGCCCCGGGATTTGCTCAAGCGCATCAGCGTGCACCATGTGCATCAGTATGACGAGCTTCTCGCGCTGGTTTTTGAGGATGCGGCCGTCGGAAAAACCGCGCCGAAACGCAAAAGCGTCAAACAGGACCACAACTGCCCGGCTGAAAAGCGCTGAAATGATGGTCCTTTGACACGCCATCCGTGAACGGATAGGCTTGATGCGGGAATCACAATGCGGAAGCGGGTTTCGGCCGCGGATTGTCCGCTGCCGGGTTGCGCCCGCGCGTCAAGCAGGAACTGCGGGAGAGGATGCAGAACATATGGATGCCCTTTATCTGAATCCGCGCTATCTGGAAAAGGTATCTTCCTGTCCTGTCTGCGAAAGCGCGGAAAACCCGGTCGCCTATGGCGTGATGGAGCGTATTAACATCATGCGCTGCGCCTGCGGCGTCTTTTACTGTGATAACCGTCTCACGGAAGAAGGGCTGGCGGCATACTGGAAAGATTATCTTGACAATGAGCACAATGCCGATGATACGGAACGCTCTTTGCGCCGTCACATGTATTTGATTGATTTTACTTATATTAAACAATTTCTGCGGGAAAAATCAAAAATTCTGGATGTCGGCTGCGCCGACGGACTCTTTCTTGATCTGTTTGCCGCCCAAGGGCATGTCTGCGGCGGGGTGGAATTCGGACACAGCGCGGCGCGGGCGGCGGCGCAAAAATATCCGGTATGGGAGGGATACTTCCCTGATCTGGCCGTTCCGCCGGATCATGACCTGGTCATTTTTCGCGGCGTGCTGCAATATTTGCAGAAGCCGCGTCTTTTTTTTCAAAAAGCCGTATCTCTGCTCCGTCAAGGCGGGCTGGTCTTCATCACCGCCCAGCCCAATATGGATTCGTATTGCCACAGGCTGTACCAAAACAAATTCAGGCTCCGGCTCACACCGTGCGATTGCGTCGGCTTCAGCCCGAAATCTCTTGCCGGTGAATTCGGTTTGTTGAACTGCCGTCTTGTCGGAGAGAAATTCTTTTATGAGGAGACGCCCTACGCGAATCCGGAAAAGGATATTGCGGCCGTGCACAGGGCGTTGCGGCGCAGAAGGTCCGGCAGGGAAATTGCGGAATCCTCGCCCCCGTTCTGGGGAAACATGATGACGCTTGTCTTTCGGAAACAATGACGCCGCACGCCGGGCGCGTCCGTGGCAAAGACATCCGGAGGCATCATGCAGTGCGCGTTATTGCAGACAAATCCCGTGATCGGCGATATTGCCGGAAATTTCCGACGCATTGCCGGGGCCTATGAGACGGCGCGAATGCGCGGCGCGCGGCTCTGCATCACACCGGAGCTGGCTCTTGTGGGATATCCGCCGCGCGACCTTCTGCTTTATCCGGCTTTTGTCGACGAGGCCGAAAAGGTCCTTGCCGATTTGGCCCAAAAAACCTCGGGGCAAAACTGCGCCCTCATTCTGGGCACTGTCGGCCGTAATCCCGCGGGAGCCGGCAAGCCTTTGCACAATCAGGCGGTTGGGCTTCAGGACGGCAAAATCGTTTTCCGCTATACCAAACGTCTGTTGCCGACCTATGACGTTTTTGACGAAGCGCGTTATTTTCAGGCCGGCGACAAAGCGTGCATTTGGGAATTTGAAGGCCTGCGTTTCGCGCTCACCGTGTGCGAGGACATCTGGAATGACAGCGCATCATGCACGGCTCCCGCATACGCGCTTGATCCCCTCGCGGATCTTCCGCCGTTTGACGTGCTTGTCAATCTTTCCGCCTCTCCCTTTACAGTCGGCAAGCAGCGGCAGCGGGAGGACATGCTTTCCGCCATTGCCCGTAGATTCGGTGCACACGTTCTCTACGTCAACTGCGTGGGAGGCAATGACGATCTGATTTTCGACGGCAGAAGCATGTGTGTCGGCAAGGACGGCCGTCTCTCAGCCCGCGCCGGAGGATTCACGGAAGCCACGCTCTGTGTGGACGTATCGGCCGGAAGGGACGGCGCCGCCGGGCGAGCCAGCCCGTCTCTCAGCGTGGACGATTTTACGCCGGAGGCCGAGATATGGCGCGCTCTTGTCCTCGGCACGCGGGATTATTGTTTGAAAACAGGTCATGATTCGGTGGTGCTGGGGCTTTCAGGCGGTATTGATTCCGCGCTGACGGCGGCCATAGCCTGCGCTGCCATGGGACCCGGGAAGGTGCGCGGCGTGCTGATGCCTTCCCCCTATTCCAGCGGCCACAGCATCACGGACGCCCGGACTTTGGCCCGCAACCTCGGCATGGAGACGACGATGTTGCCTATTGAGCCCGTCATGAGGGCGTATGAGGAAGTCTTGTCGCAGGCTTTCCAAGGACGCGACAAAGACGTGACGGAAGAAAATCTCCAAGCGCGCATCCGGGGCAACTTGTTGATGGCTCTTGCCAACAAATTCGGAAAAATACTGCTGACCACCGGAAACAAATCGGAAATCTCCGTTGGTTATTGCACGATATACGGAGATATGTGCGGCGCGTTGGCCGTTATCGGCGATTTATACAAGACGCAGGTCTATTGTCTGGCGCGCTGGTTCAACGCGCGCCAGGGGGGCATTCCGGACGGCATTCTTCTGAAAGCTCCGTCCGCGGAACTGCGGCCCGGCCAGACCGACCGGGACAGTCTGCCTCCTTACGAAGAACTGGACGCCATACTGCGCTGCCTGATCGAAGAACGGCTGAGCGTGGAAGCCACCGTCAGCGCAGGGCACGAGAGAGCGACAGTGGGCAGGATAGCTCGGCTGATGCACGCGGCGGAGTTCAAACGCCGCCAGGCAGCCCCGGTGATTAAAATCACCCGGCAGGCCTTCGGCATAGGCTGGCGAATGCCTCTGGCCTGCGCCGTCTTGCCATGAAGGAAAAAACCCGTTATCGTATATAATTCGCTCAGTTGTTTTTTTGAATTTTTATGTCGGACTGGCGCGCATGAGAACATTTTTTCCGCACAGTGCGCGACGAAACAGGGCATTGGCGCTGTCCGTCGTCGTGTGCTGTTTTCTTGCCTTGTGCCCCGTGTCCGCGTTTCCCGCGCAGACCATTGATGAGAGACCCGTTTCCGCGGATACCGTAGGTCCGCCTCCGGCGAAAATGCCCGCCGAGGACGACAATCCCGATTCTGTCGCACCGCAGGCCGCTGTCGCGTCCAAGGTGAAAATTTTTGATACGGTGGAATTCAAGCGCCCTTTGTCTTCCCTACCCGGCTGGCTCAGTGTCGTAAGCCGTAACAAAAGCAATCCCGTTTTTACCGGCGGCCGTCATTTCAATAAAAGCGTCACCTGGGATCAGTTCGGAGAACAGGCCAAAAAACTCCAAGGACTTGATCTGTTGCGTTTTGTGACAAAGTTTTGGAATTCCTGGCCGTACAAGGAAGACATCGTTAATTGGGGGACAGAGGACTACTGGGAAATCCCGGCGGAATTTCTGCAACGTTCCGGCGATTGTGAAGATTACGCCATTATCAAGTACTTTTCCCTCAAGGAATTGGGCATTCCGCCCGAAGACATGCGTATTGTGGTGGTACGCGACACAATACGCAATCTCGGTCACGCGGTACTGGTTGTCTATATGCAAAACGACGCATATGTGCTTGACAATCTCAGTAACGTCGTTTTGTCTCACACGCGTTTCCGCCATTACAGCCCGCAGTATTCCGTCAACGAGATCGGGCGGTGGGCGCATCTTAAGGGCCGGCAGGCGAAGTAGGTGCTTTTATGGAATTGCAGAACACAAGCGCGGAGGCCATAGCGAGCCAGTACCGCATGAAAAAGACTCTTGTCGTCACCATAGGCGTATTGCTTTTTGTGGTGATCACCGTGATCGCCGGAGTGCTCTGCAACCTCCAGCTCAAATACAGTACGCAGGAAACGCTTTCCACCCAGCGCGACATGCAGCAGGCCTGGGTGGACAAATCGCTGGAGGCCATCCGCTCCTGGCGCGGCGCTCTTGTCGAACAGGCGCGATCCATCAGCACCTCGGAAATGTTCCGCCTTTTCGCCGTGGACGTGAAATCCCTTGGCCCTGAAGGGTCGGCGCGCGTCTCCGCCCCCGACGCATCCCGCAGTGAGGATGAAACCGTCTCTTCTCTGGCGGAGCAGCTTTCCTACATGCAGGACATACTGCTTGATTCCGTGCGGCGCAGACAATGGATATCCGCGCGCATCCTTACGGAAGATGGCGACGCTCTCATAACCCCCGAATTTGCCGATCCCCTGACCCCTGCCCAGACAAACCTTGTCAAGCGGGCGGCCGGCGCCAAAACGACGAGCTTCGGCCCTGTGCGCAGGCAGGGCGGTGTTGTGATGATGGATGTGGTGGATCCTTTGTATGAAGTGCTTGGCAAAGGGGATCCCAGGCCCGTCGCTTTTTTGTTCATTACCGTGCCCATGGAAAAAACTCTGACGGGTTTTCTGGCGCAAAGCTTGGATCAGAACCGCGAATTC
>JAISXC010000108.1 GCA_031270875.1 Desulfovibrio sp. | reverse complement strand
GATTCAAAGGCCAGTTCTGGAATGATTGTCTGAAGTTTCACGTTCGCCAGACTCCACAGGGCCGGATCTTCCGACAGACAGAGAATGCCGAGTTGCTCCCGGACGACGTCGATATTGTCCAGCGTGCGCCGGCAGTCCAGCATGCCGGGCAGACGGCCGTTTTCCAGAACATCAAGATAGTTCCTGGTATTGGCGAGATGCACATAACCCACGCCGGCAGGCGGGGCCGATATGCACAGAAAAAGAAGCAAAAGGAGGCGCAGAAAGGTTTTTGCCCTGACATTCCTGCCTGCCGGTGCCGCTGCGGATGTTTTGTCGGAGAGAGAATTCATGGTGCTCTTGATGAAGGCGCTTTCGCATGGCCGCCCTTGCGGCGCCAACTCGGGTTAATACAACGTATGGGGAAACCAGACACGATTTATCTGAAGAAACATGCCGTTATACCGTATTTCCTGCAGAGCCCTGTTTACAGCAGCGACAATATCCGGGGCATCCTTCCGCATGCCGATGTGATGTGAAGTGGAAAGCGCCTCAAGCGGCAGAGGTTCGCCGGCTATCCCGAACTGTCCGCCGGTTCCGGAAGCAAGGAAAGCATATGCCTGAAGGCTGTTGACCAGCATCACGTCCAGCTCGTGCCTCTGGAGAGCGGTAAAAATATTTCCCATCTCATCCGCCACAACAGTATTGCGGGACGTGTTCGTTTCCTCCAGATACCGCTGCAAGGCCCCACCCGCATGCACGCCGATCCTCGCCGGCCTCTTCTCCTCAATCCTGTCGACCGGAATTTCGCCCACATAGACGAAGCGCGCGTGAAAATAAGGAGCGGAAAAGACCATATACTCCGAACTCCCGGATGCCGCGCACGCGTCCATCACCAAGTCGAGACGTCCCCCGCGCAACTCCGTCTGCAAGACGTCAAGGGGCATTGCAAAAAATTCGCAGCGGCGCTCCATGGCAACACAGAGAGCCTTGGCTATATCAACATTGAAACCGCTGAGATTGCCCTCCCCGTCCTCATGGGAAAACGGCGGCCAGTTGCGCTCCATGCCTATTTTGAGGGTCTTTTCCGCATGGGCCCCGGCGGGGCTGCAACAGCACAACACCAGGGCGAACGCCGTCAGGAAGAAAAAATTTTTTATCTTTTCAGCATATCGCATAACTTCATTCTCTGAAAAATACATCAGAAAGGCATCCGGTTCAGACGCATACCGTTTTAAGTTGTCGGGCGAACATTGTCAAATTATTGGGGATGAAGTACTATCGTCCGCAAGGTAACGCTCTTCCCCAATTCCTGAACAGGCAAACATGGATCCGATCACCCACGCGGCCTCCGGCGCAATTGCCTTTCTGGCCGTGAAAGAACGCCCGGCGCACCGCCTTGCCCTGCCGCTGGCCGCTCTGGCGGCCGCTTCACCTGACGTGGATATTTTTTTCGCATCCGGGCCTCTGCAGTTTTTGCTGCTGCACCGGGGCATCACCCATTCCCTTGCGGCCTTGCCCGTCATGGGGCTGCTGCTCGCCTGCGCAAGCCGTCCTCTCTGGCGAACCGCGCCCGGACGCTGGAGTTTCGCCAAGGTTTGGCTGTTCATGGGCGCTCTCGTGGGACTGCACATCTGGCTTGACGTCGTTACCACATACGGCACAATGATTTTCCTGCCCTTCTCCCATGAGCGGGTACGCCTGAACGGGCTGTTCGTTGTTGATCCGCTGCTCACCCTGCCCCTTCTCTGCGGACTGGTTTACGCCGTTAAAAATTCCTCCCGCGCCGCGGCTCTTGCGGCATTCGCCTGGATTTTCCTCTGGCCCGCCCTTGGCGTGGGCCTCAACAGTCTCCACACGGCAAGCGTAACCGCGCGCCTGGCTGCCCAAGGCCGCCAGGCCCGGCAGGTGACGGTACTGCCCGATGCTTTGTCGCCCCTGTTCTGGCGCGTCCTTTTTGCGGAGAAACAAGGGCGGGGAGAAAACGCCCCGATAACCGTTTTCGAACAGCCCCTTGACGCTTTCGGGAGAGAGCGGGCCCCCGCGCGGGGATACAGGGGGATGCCCGCGGCGTTGGCTGAGGATCTCGCGCATGCCTCAACAGTCTGCAAATATTTTCTGGACTTTTCCATGTTGCCTGTCATGGTCCCCTTGCGCGGACAGGACGCCCCCGGACAGGGCCACACCGGACAAGCCGCATCCGGCGAGTCTTTTGAGGGATTCTGGCTTGTGCACGACCTGCGTTTCGGATCTTCCCTCGCTTTTGTGCGCAAACTCATGGCCTTGCGTCCCAAGGCGGATATTCCCTTTCAGCTTATGGTGGAACTGGTGAAAGACGACGCCGCGAAATCAGGCCTTTCCCTCGCGCGTGAACGCCTGCGTTTTTCCGACTCCGGGCGGGATTCGGGTTGGCGGAAACCGCGCCCGCCCGTCCGGCCTTCCTTTGGGGCATGGCTTGCGGGATTGCGATAAATGCTGAAAATTTCAGCTTTCGTCCTGCTGCTCCAGCTTTTCGCCCCGACGGCCGCGACAGCGCAACAATCCGTTGAGACGACGGAACTTTGGACGGGAAGCATCTACACATCCTCCTACAGAGCGGGCTTGTGCTTTTCCCCTCAGGGAACAATCCGTGGCGTTCTGCGCTTGCGGCTGAAAAACGGCAAGGTTGACGTGTACCATTTTGCAGGGGTCATACACGGTTATGAAATTGAGGCCTCACATTCTTCCGGGCACAAATTCAGAGGGGAGCTTGTGGCTCCGGACAGGGTGGAAGGGGTGATTGTCCTCAAAAACGGCATGAAGATCGAGATCAGCGGCAGGCGTGAACGCGACGTGCCCCTGGTTCCGGAGGACTGTGCTCCTCCTGAAGAGCAGTGACGGCATGCCGGAGCTGTCTCCCCCGGAACCGGAGGCGGTTTCCGCAAGGCTTGCATTCTGCATCCGGAGGGATTATTTTCCCTTTGAGATGAACCCGGAGGGCCAAACATGGAGATATGCGTCAACGGCGAAAAAGAATTTTTGGCTCAGCCCGCCACCGTCGCGGATGTGCTTGCCGCGCGCGATAATGCCGCGAACAGGGTTGTTGTGGAGCTCAACGGCAGCATCGTGCCGCGTGAGGATTTTGCCGAAACGACGTTGCGGGAAGGCGATGCGCTGGAGGTCGCGCATTTTGTCGGCGGCGGATAAGTCCGATGGAAGTTGAAAAGCAGGATGCGAACAATGGATGATCCTTTTGCGGTGGGAGGCGCGGTGCTGAAAAGCCGCCTTTTTATCGGCACCGGGAAATACTGCGCGGACAGCATCATACCGGCCGTTGCCCGCGCAAGCGGCGCGGAAGTCATAACAGTGGCCATGCGCCGCGTGGAGAAGGGCGGGCAGGGTATAACGGCACATATCCCCGAGTATTTGCGTCTTCTGCCCAATACCTCCGGCGCGCGCACCGCCGATGAAGCGTTGCGTCTGGCGCGGCTTGCCCGCGCGGCCGGCTGCGGTGACTGGATCAAAATAGAAGTCATCTCCGACACGCGCCATCTTCTGCCGGACGGCTACCAGACGGCCAGGGCCGTGGAGTTGATGGTCAGGGAGGGCTTTGTCCCTTTCCCCTACATCAATCCGGATCTCTACGTCGCCCGCGACTGCGCCGGAGCCGGAGCCGCGGCCGTCATGCCTTTGGGAGCCCCCATCGGCACCAATCGGGGCCTGCGCACCAGGGAAATGATAGCCATACTCATTGAGGAAATTGATCTGCCCGTTGTGGTGGACGCCGGCCTCGGCAAGCCTTCGCATGCCTGCGAGGCCATGGAAATGGGGGCGGCGGCCTGTCTTGTCAATACTGCCATCGCTACGGCGAGGGATCCTGTGGCAATGGCGGGAGCCTTCAGGGCTGCGGTGGAGGCCGGACGCGCCGCCCGGCTCGCCGGAGCGGGCGCGGAGCGGACGCGGGCTGACGGCGCGCGGGCGTCTTCCCCCTTGACGGGCTTTTTACGCGAACCGGCCCATAACTGATATTTCGCGCGACATGCGCCGCGTTGCAAGGAACCTTCATGGATGACGCATCAAGACGGCTTTTCGCCGAAGCGCGGCGGCTGATTCCCGGCGGGGTCAACAGCCCCGTGCGGGCCTGCCGCAATGTGGACAGCGAACCCCTCTTTATCGCCAAAGCCGCCGGCTGCCGCCTGACGGACGTCGACAACAGGGAATATATTGATTTTGTCCTTTCCTGGGGCCCCATGCTTTTGGGCCATGCGGAAGCCTCGGTCACGGCGGCGCTGCGTGCGGCCGCGGAGCGCGGCGCCAGTTACGGCGCTCCCTGTCCGGACGAGGTGGCCCTTGCCGCTGAGATCTGCGCGGCTGTGCCTGGCGTGGAAATGGTGCGCATGGTCAATTCCGGAACCGAGGCCGCCATGAGCGCCCTGCGTCTGGCTCGCGGCGTGACGGGGCGGGATAAGGTCGTCAAGTGCGTCGGCTGTTATCACGGCCATGCCGACCCTTTTCTGGCGGCGGCCGGTTCCGGCGTGGCGACTTTCGCCATCCCCGGCACGCCCGGCATTCCCGGCGCGGTAACGGCCGACACGCTGCTTATCCCCTATAACGACGTTGCCGCCGCCGGAGAGTGTTTCGCCGCGTACGGCCAGCTGATAGCCGCCGCCATCGTGGAGCCTGTGGCCGGCAATATGGGTCTTGTGCCGCCGGTTCCGGGTTTTCTGGAGACATTGCGCTCTCTCACCTGCGCGCACGGCGCCCTCCTGATTTTTGACGAAGTCATCACCGGATTTCGCGTGGCTTACGGCGGCGCGCAGGCGCGTTTCGGCATTGACCCGGACCTGACCGTGCTCGGAAAAATTATCGGCGGCGGTCTTCCTGTGGGAGCTTTTGGCGGAAAAAAAAGGTATATGGAACAAGTCGCCCCGGAGGGCAAAATATATCAAGCGGGCACGCTTTCCGGCAATCCCGTGGCCATGGCCGCCGGCCTCGCCACCCTGCGCAAACTGAAAACCCTTGACTACAGCGCCATTGAAAAGCGCACGCATGACTTCGCGGTGGAACTCGGACGGATCATACGCGCCAAGGGCGTTCCCGTGCAGACGCCGTCGCTGGCCTCCATGTTCAGCATCTTTTTCAGCGAAAGGGAAGTGCGCAATCTGGAAGACGCCCGGCTGTGCGATCAGCAGCGATTCACGGCATTTTACAAGCAGATGAGGACCCAAGGCGTTTATCTTGCCCCGTCCGCCTTTGAAACAGGCATGGTATCCTTCGCCCATACGGAGGCGGACCTCGCCAAATCCCTGGATGCGGCGCGCGCCGTCACCTTTCCCCGCTGAGAGCGAGAAAGATGTTTACACAAACAGCGAAAGTCCTTGATTGCCGCTGAATCACTGGCCTGTTACGTTTTGAGCAGGCCAGCTCTGCCGTTGGCGATCAGCCTTTCCAAAGGACTGGGCGCCGCGCCGTGGCTGTCCCCATCCGGATTGAAGGCGGCCTGCGTGCGTCTTCATGCTCCTGCCCGGTTTTGCCTGGAACCGGCGGGGAATACCGGCCAAAATGCGGAAGTCCGGCCTTTCAAACGCCTGCGTGACATTCTCAGTCGTGAATACCGGCAGCGCGCCGGGCACATTTTTGTGGGCGCCGTCGGCATTGCCGTGCGCGCGCTGGCTCCGCTGCTGGGACATAAAAGCTCTGATCCGCCTGTCGTCGTGATGTCGCCTGACGGACGCTTTGTCGTGAGCCTTGTTTCAGGGCACTGGGGGGGCGGCAATGGCCTTGCGAGGCATATCGCCCGGCTGGCCGGGGCCTGCCCGGTCATTACAACCGCCTCCGATTCGCTCAACGGTGATGCCGCGGCGCTGGACATATCCCTGCGCGATGCCGGTCTGCGCATTCTGGATTGGGATGCGCTGCCCAGAGTTCATGCCGCGCTGCTGGAGGGCGCTGTCGTGCGCGTCTGGGATCCCTGCCGAGCTCTGCCGGAAACCCTTCCTCCAGGTCTTGAGCGTCAGGTCTGCGAGGAGGAATCTTTTCCGGAGTCCCTGAAAGAATGTTTTCCGCATGCGCATCCGTGCGGCCCCGCGTGGCGTGGCGTCCCGGACGTCGCCGCGCACTGGCGCCTGCTGCCCGAACGCGCCGATCTTCTGCGCTGTGCCGTGCCGAGGCTTTTCGTGGGAATCGGCTGCCGCAGGAATGTGCCGGCGGATGCGGTTTTTGACGCCATAAGAGCCTGTTTCGCGGCCGTTTGTCTGGAAGTCCGCGCCATAGCCGCTCTTGCCACGGTGACGGAAAAGCGGCAGGAACCCGCGCTTGTTCATGCCGCCGGATGCCTTGGCCTGCCCGTGCTGGATTTTTCCGCAGAGACGCTTGCGGGTTGCGCGAGCCCCAATCTCTCGAAGGCGGCGGCGCGCCGCTTCGGGCAGCCACCCTTCAGCGTGTGTGAGGCTTCGGCCCTGACGGCTGCCGGAAAAGGCAGTCGTCTTGTTCTGCCGAAAGTCAGAATCAACGGCTGTCTGACGGTGGCTGTGGCTCTCGGTTCGCGGACATGGCGGGCGAGCGTATGAACGCCGCTCCCCTTTATGTTGTGGGCCTCGGACCGGGCGAGGCCGCCTGCCTTACGCCCCAGGCCCGTGAAGCGCTCCGCCGGGCGCGCTGCGTGGCCGGCTATCAGCTGTATCTTGAACTTGTGCCGCCGGAACTTCTGACTGGGAAGCGTCTGATCGCCACCGGAATGCGACGTGAGGAAGAACGCTGCATCGCCGCCGTCGAAGCGGCCCGCGTCGGGCAATGCGCCGCTCTTGTCTGCTCCGGCGATCCCGGCGTGTATGCTCTTGCCGGCCTTGCTCTCGAAGTGCTGGAAACAAGAAACCTGCTGAATGACATACCGTTTCAGGTCATTCCCGGCGTGCCGGCCGTGTGCGCGGCAGCAGCGCTGCTGGGCGCGCCGCTGACGCACGATTTTGCCTGCGTCAGCCTGAGCGATCTGCTCACTTCCTGGCAGGTCATCGAAAAACGCCTCGCGGCCGCTTTTGAGGCGGATTTTGTCTGCGTGCTGTATAATCCCCGCTCCAAAGGCCGCCCACATCTGCTGGGGAGGGCGCTTTCCCTGGCCAGACGGCACCGGCGGCCCGACTGCCCTGTGGGGCTGGTGCGCAAGGCTTTCCGGCCGGGGCAGGAAGTCTCTGTCCATACTCTGGCTGATTTCGCAGAGGAAAAGGTGGATATGCTCTCCCTGCTCATTGTCGGCAGCAGTTTCAGCAGGATTGCGGGCGGGCGCATGCTGACGCCCAGAGGCTACGCGTTGGGCGGATGCGTATGAGCAACCGCCTTGAAAAAAGGGAGCGGTCCTGTAGCCAATATGTATTACCTACAGATTTTTTGACTTTTCAGCAAATTATTATTAAAAATTGGGGTAGCGCAGTGTTCCCCCAAACCCAATTTCAAATTTCCGAAGCGACGCAGGGGTATTTTTGTTGTATGAGCATGGTTTCCATCATTAAAAAATTTATCGGCAAAGCCCTCTTTTCCGAAGAACTGACACTTGAAGCGCGGCTCATCAATGTGATCTGCCTTGTCGGCACAGGGGCCGCCTGCGCCGCGCTGTCAGTGCATATTCTCATCATGCCCAGCCAGCATCTGATTCTCACCAAACTCGGCATCGTATTCTCCTGCCTTTTTCTGCTTTATGTCTGCAACCGTTTTGCATTATACACTTTCGGAATATGGGCCACCCTGATTTCACTCGCCTTTGTGTTTTTTCCCCTGTCGTTCTTTATGCTGGGCGGCGCGGACGGGGGGATGACGGCATATTTTACGCTGATCATCGTATGCGCCTTTCTTTTTCTCCGCGGCAGACAGCGTCTGCTGTTTCTTGCGCCGGCCATTGCCGCCTCGGCCGCCTGTTACTTTGCCGCCATGCGCTTCCCCGACCTTGTCAACCGGATGACGCCGCTTGAGCAGACCTTTGACAACATACAGTCATTTGTCATCACCGGCCTGTTCATATCCTACGTCATTCTTTTCCAGGGGCGTGTCTATCTGGCGGAGAAGGAGAAGGCCGAGGATGCCTCGGCCAACCTGGTCAAGGCAAAAGACAATTTGCTGCACCGTGAGAAACTGCTTGTGGCGCTCAACGAAGTGGCGATGTCCCTGCTTGATACGGGGGCGCAGGCCTCCGCCGGCATCATGACTGAAGTTCTGAAAACGCTTGCCCTGAGCATTGACGCGGATCGCGTTTGTTTCTGGAAGCGGGATTTGCAGGGCGGCGAATGGTCATTCGTGCCGGAATTCCAGTGGGCCAGGGATCAGCGCCTCGTGAGCACGGGCGCGACAGTCGCGGCGTCATGGCGGGCGGCCTTCAGCGAAAAACGCCATGTCAACTGCATGACGCGCGGTCTGCCGGAAGGCGAGCGCCTGTACTTTGAGGCCAACAACGTATTGTCCTCCCTCGCCATTCCCGTATTTCTGCGGAACCGGTTCATGGGCATTGTTTCCTTTGCCGATTGCCGCAACGAACGCGTTTTTTCCGATGAGGAAGCCAATATCATGCAGTCCGGCGCGCTGATGATCGCGGTGGTGCTGCAGCGCGAGGCCGCGCAACGCGACCTTGAGGCGGCTCTGGTGGACGCCCATGCCGCCAGCCGCGCCAAAAGCGATTTTCTGGCCAATATGAGCCATGAAATCCGGACACCGATAAACGCCATTTTCGGCATGACCACATTGGCGGAAAACTCATCCGACGCGGCGCGCAGGGACTACTGTCTGAAAAAAATCAAGGAGGCATCCAGCCATTTGCTCGGCGTGATCAACGATATACTGGACATTTCCAAAATTGAGGCCAACAAGCTGGAACTTTCCTGCACGGATTTTGATTTCAACACCATGCTGGAGAAAGCGATCACCGTTTCCGATTTCCGTATGCAGGAAAAACATCTGAACTTCACAGTGCGTGTCAGCGAAGACATGCCCCGCGCGTTGTATGGCGATGACCAGCGGCTTGCGCAGGTCGTCGCCAATCTTTTGGGCAATGCGGCCAAATTCACTCCGGAATGCGGAGAGATCGAACTTGACGCGCGTCTTGCCGGCGAAGAAAACGGGCTGTACGTCCTGCAGATTTCCGTCAGGGATTCCGGCATAGGCATAAGCGAGGAGCAGCAGGGCCGGCTGTTCCGTTCCTTTGAGCAGGCGGACAACAGCACCACGCGGCGTTTTGGCGGAACCGGTCTGGGACTTGCCATTTCAAAACGCATTGTCGAGATGATGGACGGCAGAATATGGATAGAGTCCGAACCCGGCAAAGGGGCCACATTTGCGTTCACCGTCAAGATCAAAGGCGGCGCGCTGTCCGAGGAAACGGCGCAGTCGGCGACGGAAGAAACGGACAATTTTGAGGGCTTCCATCTGCTGCTGGTCGAGGATGTGGAAATCAACCGTGAAATAGTGATTTCCCTGCTTGAGCCGACGCGTCTTGCCATTGACTGCGCGACGGACGGCGTGGAGGCCGTGGCCATGTTCAGCGGCAATCCGGAGCGCTATGACCTGATTTTTATGGATGTGCAGATGCCGCGCATGGACGGCTACGAGGCCACGCGACACATCCGGGCCCTTGACGCCCCCCGTTCCGGCACCATACCCATAATTGCCATGACGGCCAACGTTTTTCGGGAAGACATCGAAAAGTGCCTGGAGAGCGGGATGAACGGCCACATCGGCAAACCGCTTGAATTCAAGGCGGTACTCACGCAGATGCGGCGTTATCTCCGTCGTTGACGACGGCTTATAAAAATTTTTCCACCGGACACCGCAAGGAGCGGCATTGCGCGGCGAAGCGCCGTTCCTGTCCGGCGGCCAGGGCTTTTCTGCGCGCGTCGGCAATGACGCAGACGCCTTCTTCCACGAGGCAGGCCTTTATGCAGGCCGCTCCGTAAACAAGGCTCACGCGCCAGTTTTCAGGCTCAAGACGGGAGAGGGCGTCCAGCGCATTCAAATGCCGG
>JAISXC010000089.1 GCA_031270875.1 Desulfovibrio sp. | reverse complement strand
TAATACACCCCGGACGCATGATGCGTGCCGTGCCCCACAAACAGCACGGCCTCATCTTTTCTACGCTCCGCCGGCACGCTCCCGACAAGGAGCCGCGACACGCCTTGCAGACTGTCCGTACCGTACAGAAGCGGAGGGGCAAGACGCACGCGCCGCAACCCTTTCGGCAGACCTTCAAAGGCGGCGGCTGTCCGAATCAGGTCGTTATATTCCGCGCCGGGAATGATATGGAGCGAAAGGATGGAAACCTCTTTCGTCCCCTCGGCGGCGAGCTTTGCCAAGGCTTCCTGCGTTGACGACATCGGCTTGTTTTTGGATCCCGTCCTGAGCAGGGAGTTGGCGGTCCAGGCCCAGCGGACCTCCCTGCCGGGAAAGGCCTTTTTGACCTGCCGCTCGACATTGGCGTAGGAAACCCTCGCTTTCTCCACGCTGGTGCCGAAAGCGACAACAAGAACCGCCTCTTTCGCCGGAGGCTGCGCCGCGGAGGCTGCGCCGCAGCAAACGGCGCACAGGAAAAAAAGCGTCGTGACAAACGTGGCCCATGATCTTCTCATCGTATCATCTCCTTGATGTCAACCGTTACACCGCATTCTGCAATTCCGCCCCGCAGGACGCGGCGGAAGCGGGATTCCGTCCGCCCGTCATCACATACGGTTTCCTTGCCGCATATTCCGCCTGTTTGCCGTCATTCCAGCGTCCCACGGGGCGCAGGTAGCCGACAACCCTGGAATACACCTCCGTGTCCCCATTGCAGACAGGGCACCTGGCCTGCTCGCCCTTCAGATAGCCGTGCTCGGCGCAGACGCTGAACGTCGGCGTCAGAGTGAAATACGGCAGGCTGTAGTTGGCGGTTATGGCGCGCACCATGTTGCGCACGGCGCGCGTATCCGTGACCTCTTCGCCGAGAAAGCCGTGCAGTACCGTTCCGCCGGTGTAGCTTCCCTGCAGTTTGTCCTGCAGGTCCAGAACATCAAAAATGTCCGCGGAATAGTCCACCGGCAGGTGGGTGGAGTTGGTGTAGTACGGAGTTTTGTCTCCGGCTTTGCCGTTGGCGAAAATGATGCCCGGGCATTTTTTTTTGTCGAGCAGGGCCAGCCGGTAGGACGTGCCCTCGGCCGGAGTGGCCTCAAGATTGAAAAAATCGCCCGTTTCTTCCTGAAAGCGCACCAAGCGCCCGCGCATGTGGCCGAGCACCCGCAGGGCAAAAGCCTGCCCTGCCGGCACGGCGACGCTTTTTCCCATGAGGTTCATGCAGGCCTCATTCATGCCGACAATACCGATGGTGGAAAAATGGTTCGCCCAGTACATGTTGGTTCGCGCCTTCACATCCCGCAGATAAAAGACGGTGTAAGGATACAGGCCGCCGTCGGTGAAGCGCTCCAGTTCCTTGCGTTTGATGACGAGACTTTCCTTGGCAAGCTCCATCAGGCGGTCCAGACGCGCGAGAAAATCCTGTTCGTCCTTCGCCAGATAGCCGAGGCGGGGCAGATTGACAGTGACGACGCCGATGGAGCCGGTCAGCGGATTCGCCCCGAAAAGCCCTCCGCCCCGCTTGCGCAATTCCCGGTTGTCAAGACGCAGGCGGCAACACATGGAGCGGGCGTCTTCCGGAGACATGTCCGAATTCACAAAATTGGAAAAATACGGGATGCCATAGCGTCCGGTCATTTTCCAGACAGCCTCGAACCGGCCGCTCTCCCAGTCAAAATTCCGGGTTATGCTGTACGTGGGGATGGGGAAGGTAAAGACCCTGCCCTTGTTGTCGCCTTCCGTCATCACTTCGGCGAACGCCTGATTCAGCATGTCCATTTCCGGCTGAAAGTCGCCGTACACGACACTCTGCTCCCGGCCGCCGATGAGCACCGGCGTATTTTTCAGCATGGCCGGCACATCCATGTCCAGGGTGATGGTGGTAAAGGGGGTTTGAAAACCCACCCGCGTGGGGATGTTGATGTTGAAGACAAATTCCTGCAAAGCCTGTTTGACTTCTTTGAAGCTCAATTTGTCGTACCGGATGAAGGGGGCCAGCAGGGTGTCAAAATTGGAAACCGCTTGGGCTCCGGCGGCCTCTCCCTGCAGGGTATAGAAAAAGTTGACGAGTTGCCCCAGGGCGGAGCGGAAGTGCCTGGGGGGCGCGCTTTCCACGTTGCCAGCGACGCCTTTGAAGCCCTGTCGGAGCAGGTCGGCCAGATCCCAGCCCACGCAGTAGACGGACAGGAGGTTGAGATCGTGCAGATGAAAATCCCCTTCCGTATGGGCATGGCGGACAGCCGGGGTGTAAATGCGGTTCAGCCAGTACTCTGAGGTGATGTCTGAGGAAATATAGTTGTTCAGCCCCTGCAGCGAGAATCCCATATTGCTGTTTTCCCGCACCCGCCAGTCCATTTTGTTGAGATAGCCCTCCATGAGGTCCGTGGTGGCCTTGGTTTTTATCCGGCGCAACCGGGCGCGCTGTTCCCGGTACAGGATATAGGCCTTGGCCGTGGCCCGGAAAGAGGAGTCCAGCAATATCTGCTCCACAACGTCCTGAATGCTTTCCACATCAGGAATTGTCGGCAGACGCAGGGCGCCGGCCAGGGAAAGCACCCGCATGGTCAGCCTTCTGGCCTCCCGTTCCTCAAACTCTCCGGTGGATTTGCCCGCTTTGAGCAGCGCCGAGGTGATTTTTGCGGCGTCGAAATCCACTGTGCGTCCGTCGCGCTTCAGGATGGCGGAAAAAGACATGAAAAGGCTCCTGTACTGTCGTGGGGCATTTTCGGGAAAAGGGAATAAAAAACTCCGCCTGCGTTGCGGGCGGAGGAAACGAATTTATCCCCTTCATGAACCACACGGCAAAGGCCCCGTTGCCGA
>JAISXC010000064.1 GCA_031270875.1 Desulfovibrio sp. | reverse complement strand
AGGTTACTCCCGTCTACGCCGCTTCTTTTTTCCGGAGGCTGTTTTCGAGGGCGCTTTTTCCTTCTCTACCCTGTCCGACCGAGCCGTGTCCAGCACAATATGTTCCGGCACAAGGCTTTCCGTGGTATAGTTGTCCAAAGTTTTCGTTCCATTCAGCAGAGACAGTTCCTCGGCCGAGATTTTTTCAAAAATTTCCCTGCGCTTGGCGGAAACAGGTTCCCCGCGCGGGTTGACGGCCTTAAGGGGATTGATGAAGCGACCGTTCTGCCGCAGGCGGAAATCCAGATGCGGGCCGCTGGCCAGGCCCGTGCTGCCCACAAAGCCTATCACCTGTCCCTGCCGCACCCGGTTCCACACGGACATCCCGCGGGCATAGCCTGAGAGATGCGAATACAGCGACTCCAGTCCCGCGGAATGCCTGAGGACAATCTGGTTGCCATAGCCGCCGGCCCAACCCCTGCCCGTTACGATGCCGTCACCCACGGCCTTCACCGGCGTGCCCGTGGGAGCGCCGTAATCCACGCCCGGATGCGCGCGGTGCACACCCAAAACCGGATGCAGGCGATTCATGCTGAAGCGCGACGTCACGCGCGTAAAGGCCAAAGGGGCCTGAAGCAGAGTTTTACGCAAGTTCTCGCCCTTGCGGTTGTAATGCTGCGGCCTCTGTTCCCCGTCCTGGAACAAAAAAGCTTCAAATATCTTGCCCTTGTTACTGAAACGGGCCGCCAGAATACGGCCGTAGCCGGCGGGATTTCCTTCCCTTTGCCGTTTTTCGATCAAAACGGCAAAGGAGTCCCCTTCCTGCAGGTCGCGGAGAAAATTGATCTCCGCCCCGAAAAGATCGGCCAGCCGCAGGGCGAGTTGCGGGCTTTCCCCAATATCCGCCACCGCCTGAAACATGTTGTCGTTTATCACGGCTTCCACCACGTCAAGAATTGTGACGTATTCTATGGCTTCCAGCCGGGCTACGGGATTTTCGATCCCCTCAACCACAAGACGCCGGCGGGCGTCTATCTCGTATTCAAAACGTTTGAGACGACCGGTGGCGCTGTCCGTGACGATCATATACGGCTGCCCTGCACGAAAGGAACGCGGGGAAAAAATCTGTCCCGCCGCGTGAATGTACGGTTGTGTGCCCTGTTCAGAGTTTTTTTCCAGAATCCTGCCCACAGTGTCGCCCTTCTCCATCGTGCCGCGCACAACCACATCCGCCGACTCGAATTCTTCCGATTTCTCAAGGCTGTCGGCTCCGGATTTTCCGCTCTCCAGATTATTGAGATGCTCCCGCCCGATCTGCCCGTCATTTCCCGCTCCCGCAGGGACGAATGTGCCGTTTCCGTCGCCGTTCGCGGCCCCAGAAGATTCCGTCGCGCCACCTTCGTCCGGAGACGCCGCCTCCGCAGCCTGTTCCGGCCGAAGCTCTTCCGCTCCCGCGGCTTGCTCCTGTTCCCGGACAGTTTCACCCCCGATGTCAGACGCGGACTCCGCGGGACGCTCAAACACGCCTCCCGTCAAACCCAAAAAAGCAAGCACAAAAAAAACAGCAATATACTTTTTCATGAACACATACCATTACCTGAAAATCCATCATGATTCAAGGCGCTAAACCGATGCCAAACAAAGACCCCGGCCTTGGCCGCGCTTGAGGATGATTTTTCTGTCTAAAAAATAAAAAAGAACAATAATAATTGATTGCAAACACGACCAAATGGTTATGGGCCAATAGCGCCTTGTTACAAAGAAAAAAAATTGGTATCATGCTTCATTGCGCTTTCGTTGTTGCGGAAGCGGCCCGCAAGCATTGAAGAAACCTCTGAAACAGTACAACCGCTCATCGCCATGCTTTCACATTTTCCCGCGCTCCAAGAAGAAAACCCTTTTGAGACATTTTTGCACAATGCCAAAAACAGTTTTCCCCTGGCCGCGCTTGCCGAAATCGCGCGCAAAAGTCCGGGTGAGGTCTATAACCCCTTCACTCTTTGCGGCCCCGTGGGAGTTGGCAAAAGCCATCTTCTGCATACTCTGGCAACGGTTTTCCAAAAAAAATACCCGCCGGAACAAACAGTCTGCGCCAAGGCCCTGCGCTTCTGCACGGAAAATACCCAGTGGATTCTGCGGCCGGAAGACTTCTGGCAACATTACAGCGTCCTGCTTCTGGACGACATGCAGGAGCTGGCTGACAGGAAAATCGAGCAGCACGCCATTGAATTGATATTGGATGCCTGTTCTGTTTCCCCGGCAGGAAAAAATTGCCAGGCTGTCTTTACCTGCGCCGGAAACTCCGGTTCTCTGAATCTTTTGGAAGAGCGGCTGCGCTCGCGCCTGGAAAGCGGCCTTGTGGTGGAACTGGCCGCGCCGGATATGGACGTGAGGCTGCTTTACATACGCGCTGTCTGCAAAAAGGAGAATATCCCTCTTGAACGCGACCAGTGTCTCTTTCTGGCCCAGAGCTGTTCGCAACTGCGTCTTCTGCACGGACTTCTGCTGAAAATAAAAGCTTTTATCTCCGCGCACAACAAAAAAACTTCCAGGGAGGACATACAGCGCATTATCTCCTCAGGCGGTCTGAAAAAACCCGCCACCTGCAAAAAAATCATCAACAGAACAGCCCAGGCCTTCAATGTGCGCGCGGAAGACATACTCGGTGAAAAACGCAGCCCTGACCTTGTGCAAGCCAGACAGACGGCCATGTATCTCTGCAGAAAAAAATTGCGGCTTACCTATGCCGACATCGGCAGGGAATTTGAGGGAAGAGATCACAGCACGATCATCTATGCTTTTAATAAAATTAAACAATTATTGCTTACGAACAAAGATGTGTGCACAAAAGTGACAGAAGTGGAAAAAAGCCTGTCGTAACATGCCGGCCGGCTCTGAAACAGCCTTTCTCCCGTTCCTTCCGCTCCCGGTCCGACCACTGGATTGTTTGTAAAAAATACTGTAATTTCAGCTAGACATATTCACAAGGAACAAAAAATCATCACATAATAACAAGGAATAAAAATATGAAACTGTTTGTTAACAAAGAGGACATCATTGACGGCGCGCAAAAGGCGGGATCCATTATCCCCGCCAAGAGCGGCCAGGCGTATCTTCGTTCCTTGTGGCTTAAGGCCGAGGACGGCAGCCTTCACATCATGGCCACAAATGCCGATATTGAGTTTACCGGCCGCTATCCGGCAGAAATTGCAGACGCCGGTTTGGCGGGGGTGCAGGGGCGGGCTTTTTCCGATCTGGTGCGGCAGTTGCCGCCGGGAAGAATAGAAATAACTCTTGATGACTCCTCCGGAAATCTGCTTCTCAAACAGGGGCGGCGCGTCTACAAATTGCCCGTGAGCAATGCGGACTGGTTTCAGCCTTTCCAGGACTTTCCGGAAAATAACGCCGTTGCCTGGTCCGGCGATTTTTTGCAGGAACTTCTCCACAAGGTTGATTTCTGCATCAGCGACGACATCAACGATGAGGGCCTTTCCTGCCTGTTCCTGAAGGCTGTGGAAAACGGCAGGGTTGACGCCTGCGGTCTTGACGGGCACCACATGGCCCATTTTTCGTTTGTGCATGACGAACTTGCGGCGCGTCTTCCGGAAAAGGGCCTTCTTATTCAGAAAAAATATCTTCAGGACATGAAGAAGTGGCTTGGCCCGGATGACATTGAGCTCAACATCACCGACAAGCGTCTCTGTCTGCGCACCATGGACGGCAGGGAAAGTTTCACCCTGCCCCGCGCCATGTACGGGTATCCTGATTATTCCGTCTTTCTCGCCAAGCTTTCGCAGCAAGATACGAGCCTTGCCGTCATGAACCGCAAGGAAAGCATGGAGGCTTTGGGCCGCATCCAGATATTTCTTTCGGATAATGACCCGGCCGTCCATATGGATTTTACGGACACTGAGGTGCAGATGACGGCGCAGGGGCAGGATACCGGCTCAGCCCAGGAAAACATGGAAGTTTCCTTCAAAGGGGAAGTGCGGCGCATAGCTTTCCACACGCGCCATCTTCTGAATGTGATAGGACATTTTGTTTCCGTTTCCGTTGAGCTGACAATGACGGATCAGGAAGGCCCCTGCGGCGTTCGCGGCAAGGAGGATCAGGAGTACGTCGTGCTGATAATGCCCATGAAGATTGTGGAAGAGGCGTATTACAGCGAGGAAGGAGTTTCATGAGCCAAAGCCTGTTTGAAGCGGTCAGGCCTTTTGAAGACAGTTACAATGCCGCCTCCATAACCATTATGGAAGGACTTTCCGCCGTGCGAAAGCGGCCGGCCATGTACGTCGGTTCCACGGACGCGCGCGGCCTGCACCATCTGGTCTATGAAGTGGTGGACAATTCCATAGATGAGGCCATGGCGGGCTATTGCACGCATATAACGGTCATTCTTCATGCGGACAACAGCGTTACCGTGCGCGACGACGGGCGCGGCATTCCTGTGGATATTCATCCCAAGGAGGGTGTGCCCGCGGTGCAGGTTGTCATGACCAGGTTGCACGCCGGAGGAAAATTCGACAATACCAGCTATAAGGTTTCCGGCGGATTGCACGGCGTGGGAGTTTCCTGCGTCAATGCCCTTTCCGAAACCCTTTCCGTCACCGTGCGCCGGGACGGCAAGCGCTACCGCCAGCATTACTCACGCGGCATTCCGCAGGATCAGCTGACTGTCATAGGCGAAGTGGACGGCCACGGCACCACGGTGCGCTTCAAGCCGGATGAGGAAATTTTTGAAGTACTGGAATTTTCTTATGAAACTCTCAAAAAGCGATTTGAAGAGCTGGCCTACCTCAACAGGGGTCTCACCATAGAATGTGTGGACGAGCGTATCGGAGAGACTCATTTTTTCCGCGCCGAAGGCGGACTGCAACAATTTGTGGCTGACCTCAACTCCGGAGAGCAGGGCATTCACTCCGTCATTGCCGGCGGCGGAGTTGTGGAAAATGCGGCCGTGGACTTTGCCCTGCAATATAATGCCGGCTACAAGGAAAATGTGCTCACCTTCGCCAATAATATTCGCACCAAGGAGGGCGGCACGCATCTGGTGGGGTTTCGTACCGCGCTCACGCGGGCTGTCAACGGCTATGTGAAGAATCAGGCGGATCTGACAAAAAAGCTCAAGGGCTCACCCCTTTCAGGGGATGACGTGCGCGAGGGGCTTACGGCTGTCATCAGCGTCAAACTGCCGCAGCCGCAATTTGAGGGGCAGACCAAAACCAAGCTCGGCAACAGCGAAGTGGCGGGCCTGGTGGCCAATGTCATCTATGAGCGGCTCAATGTCCACTTTGAGGAAAA
>JAISXC010000062.1 GCA_031270875.1 Desulfovibrio sp. | reverse complement strand
AGGTTACTCCCGTCTACGCCGCTTCTTTTTTCCGGAGGCTGTTTTCGAGGGCGCTTTTTCCTTCTCTACCCTGTCCGACCGAGCCGTGTCCAGCACAATATGTTCCGGCACAAGGCTTTTCGTGGTATAGTTGTCCAAAGTTTTCGTTCCATTCAGCAAGGCCAGTTCCTCGGCCGAGATTTTTTCAAAAATTTCCCTGTGCTTGGCGGAAACAGGTTCCCCGCGCGGATTGACGGCCTTAAGGGGGTTGATGAAGCGACCGTTCTGCCGCAGGCGGAAATCCAGATGCGGGCCGCTGGCCAAGCCCGTGCTGCCCACAAAACCTATCACCTGTCCCTGCCGCACCCGGTTCCCCACGGACATCCCGCGGGCATAGCCTGAGAGATGCGAATACAGCGACTCCAGTCCCGCGGAATGCCTGAGGACAATCTGGTTGCCATAACCGCCGACCCAACCCTTGCCCGTTACGATGCCGTCACCCACGGCCTTCACCGGCGTGCCCGTGGGAGCGCCGTAATCCACGCCCGGATGCGCGCGGCGCACACCCAAAACCGGATGAAGACGATTCATGCTGAAGCGCGACGTCACGCGCGTAAAGGCCAAAGGGGCCTGAAGCAGGGTTTTACGCAAATTCTCGCCCTTGCGATTGTAATGCTGCGGCCTCTGTTCCCCGTCTTGGAACAAAAAAGCTTCAAATATCTTGCCCTTGTTACTGAAACGGGCCGCCAGAATACGGCCGTAGCCGGCGGGGTTCCCTTCCCTTTGCCGTTTTTCGATCAAAACGGCAAAGGAGTCCCCTTCCTGCAGGTCGCGGAGAAAATTGATCTCCGCCCCGAAAAGATCGGCCAACCGCAGGGCGAGTTGTGGGCTTTCACCAATATCCGCCACCGCCTGAAACATGTTGTCGTTTATCACGGCCTCCACCACATCAAGAGTTGTGACGTATTCTATGGCCTCCAACCGGGCTACGGGATTTTCGATCCCCTCAACCACAAGACGCCGGCGGGCGTCTATTTCATATTCAAAACGTTTGAGACGACCGGTGGCGCTGTCCGTGACGATCATATACGGCTGCCCTGCACGGAAGGAACGCGGGGAAAAAATCTGTCTCGCGGCGTGAATGTACGGTTGTGTGCCCTGTTCAGAGTTCTTTTCCAGAATCTTGCCCACAGTGTCACCCTTCTCCACCGTGCCGCGCACAACCACGTCCGCCGGTTCAGACGTTTCCGGTTTTTCACTGCTGTCGGCTCCGGATTTGCCGCTCTCAACATTATTGAGATGTTCCTGCCTGTCCTGTTTGTCATTTCCGGCAGGGACGAATGTGCCGCTTCCGTCGCCGCCGGCGGCCCCGAGAGATTTTGTCGCGTCTGATTCGTCCGGAGGCGACGCCTCCGCAGCCTGTTCCGGCTGAAGCGCTTCCTCTCCCGCGGCTTGCTCCTGTTCATGGACAGTTTCATCCCCAATGCCAGACGCGGACTCCGCTGGACGCTCAAACACGCCTCCCATCAAACCCAAAAAAGCAAACACGCAGAAAACGACAAAATACTTTTTCATGAACGCATACCATTACCTGAAAACCGGGCATGATTCAAGGCGCGAAACTGATGCCAAACGAAGACCCGGCCTTGACTGTGCTTGAGGATGATTTTTCTGTCTAAAAAATAAAAAATAATAATATTAATTAATTGTAAACACGGCCAAATGGTTATGCGCCAAAAGCGGCCTTGTTACAAAGAAAAAAAATTGGTATCGTATTCCATTGTGCGTTCGTTGTTGCGAAAGCAGTCCGCAAGCATTGAAGAAACCTCTGAAACAGTACCATCGCTCATCGCCATGCTTTCACATTTTCCCGCGCTCCAAGAAGAAAACCCTTTTGAGACATTTTTGCACAATGCCAAAAACAGTTTTCCTCTGGCCGCGCTTACCGAAATCGCGCGCAAAAGTCCGGGTGAAGTCTACAACCCCTTCACTCTTTGCGGCCCCGTGGGAGTTGGCAAAAGTCATCTTCTGCATACTCTGGCGACGGTTTTCCGAAAAAAATACTCGTCGGAACAAATAGTCTGCGCCAAGTCCCTGCGCTTCTGCACGGAAAACACCCAGTGGATTCTGCGGCCGGAAGACTTCTGGCAACATTACGGCGTCCTGCTTCTGGACGACATGCAGGAGCTGGCTAACAGGAAGACCGCGCAGCGCGTCCTTGAATTGATATTGGATGCCTGTCCGGTTCCTTCGGCAGGAAAAAATTGCCAAGCTGTCTTTACCTGCGCCGGAAACTCCGGTTCTCTGAATCTTTTGGAAGAGCGGCTGCGCTCGCGCCTGGAAAGCGGTCTTGTGGTGGAACTGGCCGCGCCGGATATGGACGTGAGGCTGCTTTACGTGCGCGCTGTCTGTAAAAAGGAAAATATCCATCTTGAACGCGACCATTCTCTCTTTCTGGCCCAAAGCTGTTCGCAACTGCGTCTTTTGCACGGACTTTTGCTGAAAATAAAAGCTTTTATCGCCATGCACAACAAAAAACCCTCCAGAGAGGACATACAGCACATTGTCTCCTCAGGCGGTCTGAAAAAACCGGCTACCTGCAAAAAAATCATCAACAGAACAGCTCAGGCCTTCGACGTGCGCGCGGAAGACATACTCGGAGAAAAACGCAGCCCTGACCTTGTGCAGGCCAGACAGGCGGCCATGTATCTTTGCAGGAAAAAATTGCGGCTTACCTATGCCGACATCGGCAGGGAATTTGAGGGAAGAGATCACAGCACAATCATCTATGCCTTTAATAAAATTAAACAATTGTTGCTTACAAACAAAGATGTGTACGCAAAAGTGACAGAAGTGGAAAAAAGTCTGTCGTAACATGCGTACTGGTTCTGAAACGGACTTTGTCCCGTTCCTTCTGCTCCTGGCCAGATCGCTGGATTGTTGATAAAAAATACTGTAAAATCAACAGGAAATAATAACAAGGAACAAAATAACATCATATAATAACAAGGAATAAAAATATGAAACTGTTTGTTAACAAAGAAGACATCATTGACGGCGTGCAAAAGGCCGGTTCCATCATCCCCGCCAAGAGCGGCCAGGCGTATCTTCGTTCCCTGTGGCTCAAGGCTGAAGACGGCAGCCTTCACATCATGGCCACAAATACCGATATCGAATTTACCGGCCGCTACCCTGCCGAGATTGTAAACGCGGGTTTGGCGGGGGTGCAGGGGCGGGCTTTTGCCGATCTGGTGCGGCAGTTGCCGCCGGGAAGAATAGAAATAACTCTTGATGACGCCTCCGGAAATTTGCTTCTCAAACAGGGGCGGCGCGTCTACAGACTGCCCGTGAGCAATGCGGACTGGTTTCAACCTTTCCAGGACTTTCCGGAAGATAACGCCGTTGCCTGGTCCGGCGATTTTTTGCAGGAGCTTCTCTACAAGGTTGATTTCTGCATCAGCGACGATCTCAACGATGACGGTCTTTCCTGCCTGTTCCTGAAGGCTTTGGAGAACGGCCGGGTTGACGCCTGCGGCCTTGACGGGCACCACATGGCCCATTTTTCGTTTGTGCATGACGAACTTGCGGCGCGTCTTCCGGAACAGGGCATTCTTGTTCAGAAAAAATATCTTCAGGACATGAAGAAATGGCTTGGTCCGGATGATATTGAGCTTAATGTCACCGACAAGCGTCTTTGTCTGCGCACCATGGACGGCAGGGAAAGTTTCACCCTGCCCCGCGCCATGTATGAGTATCCGGATTATTCCGTCTTTCTTGCCAAGCTGTCACAGCAGGATGCGAGCATTGCCGTTATGAACCGCAAGGAAAGCATGGAGGCTTTGGGCCGCATCCAGATATTTCTTTCGGATAATGATCCGGCCGTCCATATGGATTTTACGGACACCGAGGTGCAGATGACGGCGCAGGGACAGGATACCGGCTCAGCCCAGGAAAACATGGAGGTTTCTTTCAAAGGGGACGTGCGACGCATAGCTTTTCATACGCGCCATCTTCTGAATGTGATAGGGCATTTTGTTTCCGTCTCCGTTGAGTTGACAATGACGGGCCAGGAAGGCCCCTGCGGCGTTCGCGGCAAGGAGGACCAGGATTACGTCGTGCTGATAATGCCCATGAAGATTGTGGAAGAGGCGTATTACAGCGAGGAAGAAGTTTCATGAGCCAAAGCCTGTTTGAAGCAGTCAGGCCTTTCGAAGACAATTACAATGCCGCCTCCATAACCATTATGGAAGGGCTTTCCGCCGTGCGCAAGCGGCCGGCCATGTATGTCGGCTCCACAGACGCGCGCGGCCTGCACCATCTGGTCTATGAAGTGGTGGACAATTCCATAGATGAGGCCATGGCTGGTTATTGCACGCATATAACGGTCATCCTTCATGCGGACAACAGCGTTACCGTGCGCGACGACGGGCGCGGCATCCCTGTGGACATTCATCCCAAGGAGGGTGTGCCCGCGGTGCAGGTTGTCATGACCAAGTTGCACGCCGGCGGGAAATTCGACAATACCAGCTATAAGGTTTCCGGCGGATTGCACGGTGTGGGAGTTTCCTGCGTCAATGCCCTTTCCGAAATCCTTTCCGTCACCGTGCGACGGGACGGCAAGCGCTACCGCCAGCATTATTCACGAGGTATTCCACAGGATCAGTTGACTGTTATCGGCGAAGTGGACGGTCACGGCACCACGGTGCGCTTCAAGCCGGATGAGGAAATTTTTGAAGTCTTGGAATTTTCTTACGAAACTCTCAAAAAGCGCTTTGAGGAGTTGGCCTATCTCAACAAGGGCCTCACCATAGAATGTGTGGACGAGCGTATCGGAGAGACCCATTTTTTTCGCGCTGAAGGCGGACTGCAGCAATTTGTGGCTGACCTCAACTCCGGAGAGCAAGGCATTCACTCCGTTATTGCCGGCGACGGAGTTGTGGAAAATGCGGCCGTGGACTTCGCCCTGCAATATAATGCCGGCTACAAGGAAAATGTGCTCACCTTCGCCAATAATATTCGCACCAAGGAGGGCGGCACGCATCTGGTGGGGTTTCGCACAGCGCTCACGCGGGCTGTCAACGGCTATGTGAAAAATCAGGCGGATCTGACAAAAAAGCTCAAGGGTTCACCCCTTTCGGGGGATGATGTGCGCGAGGGGCTTACGGCCGTCATCAGTGTCAAACTGCCGCAGCCGCAATTTGAGGGGCAGACCAAAACCAAGCTCGGCAACAGCGAAGTGGCGGGCCTGGTGGCCAATGTCATCTATGAGCGGCTCAATGTCCACTTTGAGGAAAA
>JAISXC010000033.1 GCA_031270875.1 Desulfovibrio sp. | reverse complement strand
CATGAGGCGACGCGCCCGTCCCTGCGCGAGGCCTTCAAGTATTTCTTCTTCAACATGCTGGGAGCGGCCTTCATTTTTGTGGGCATCTGCGTGCTCGGCCCGCTCACGCCCTTCACGGCCGATCTGCTGCACGGCTTCGCGCCGGAGATTTCGAGCGGGGCGGCATGGCTGGGCATTGCCCTGCTCGCCGTCGGCTTTGTGATGAAGGCCGCGCAACTGCCCTTGCGCATTGACTGGCAGATGCATCCCGCTCTGGCCCCAACGCCGGTTTCGGGCTATATCTCCTCCGTATTGCTGAAAAGCGCCATCATTGGCCTCATCAAGCTCTTTACCCTCGTGGGCGGCGGCTTTGCCCTGGCCGGCATATTCCGGGGCCATGAGCAGAACATCGTCATGGTCGCGGTGATGTGGACGGGCGCGATCACCATTATCTACTCGGCTGTAAAGGCCTTGCAGGTAAACGGGCTCAAACTCATCTTCATTTACTCCACCGTCAGCCAGCTTGGCTACATGGTTCTCGCCGTGGGCGCGGGCGGCGTTCTCGGGTACGCGGGCGGCATGTTGCACCTCATCAATCACGTCTTCTTCAAGGATTTGCTCTTCCTTGTCTGCGGCGCGGTAATATTTGCCACACACAGGGAAAGCCTTGAGCAACTCGGCGGAATAGGCCGCAAAATGCCCTTTACCCTGCTGGTTTTCGCCGTCGGCGGGCTCTCGCTTGTCGGCGTGCCGCCAACCAGCGGTTTTTCCTCCAAGTGGCTTATCTATCACGCGCTCATGCAGGCTGGGCAACCCTTGCCGGCCCTGCTCTCCCTGGTCGGCAGCGTGCTGACGCTCGCCTATGTCGCGAAATTCCTGCATGCGGCATTTCTCGGGCAGCCGGGGCCGAATATTGAAAGTGTGCACGAGGCGCCGTTTGTCATGCGGGTCGCCATGGGCATACTGGCTTTCGGCTGCATCCTGACAGGCGTCTTCCCCGGCCTGGCGCTCAAACCCATCAACAACATCCTGGTCGAATACGGCTTGACGCCGCTCGACGTAGGCCTGTCAGGCGTGCTTTCCGGGCCGGGCGCCTGGAACGCCACGGGAGTTTTTGTAATGTCGCTGCTGGCCTTCCTTGCCGGGCGCTACTTTGTATGCCGCTTCACCCGACTGCGCGAGGTCGACATACATTCCTGCGGTCTGCCGCCGGAGCGGGCGACAAGCCGTTTGGGGCCCTCCAGCGTCTACGGTGGGATAGCCTCTTACAACAACAAGGCGACTGTTGCCGAGGAGAACCGCCCATGACCGATACGCTGCTCGCCATTCTGCACATGGCAATTTTTCCCGGCGGCATTTTCGCCCTGGCGCTGGGCTTCTTTTGCAAAGGGCTGGACAGACGCGTGGAAGCGCGCCTCCAGCGCAGGGTCGGTCCTCCGCTGATTCAACCCTGGATTGATGCGGCAAAACTGCTGACCAAGGAAACAATGATCCCCAAAACGGCCTGCCGTACAGCCTTTCTGCTCGCGCCGGTTTTCGGCTTCACGGGCATGGCCGTGTGCGCCGCCTTTATTCCTGTGCCCGGCGTTTATTCAGGGCTGTTCAACATGGGTGATCTGCTGGTTATTTTCTATCTTCTGCCCCTGCCGGCAATGGCGCTGATGCTGGGAGGCTCCGCCTCCAGTTCGCCATTCGGGGCATTGGGCTTTTCCCGTGAAATGCTGCTCATGCTGGCCTATGAAACGCCGCTGCTCATGATTCTGCTTTCCGTGGCCATGCTTGTCGGTAAAAACCTTGGGGCGGAAAGCTCCGGAGCGGAATTCTCGCTGCTCAGGATCGTAGCCTGGCAGCAGGAAAACGGCTCCTTGGGCTTCAACCCGGCCATGATACCGGCATTGCTCGCCTATCTGATCTTTTTGCCCGGCACGATGGGCGTTGCCCCGTTTGACATCGCCGAAGCGGAAACGGAACTGCTGGAAGGCCCGCTGCTGGAATACGGCGGCCCGCTGCTGGCGCTGTTTACCGTCACCTCGGCTCTCAAGACCTTTGTGGTGTTGGGGTTGGGCGTTGCTCTGTTCTTCCCCGGAACCATCAGTTCCCTGTGGCCGGTAAATCTTGTCTGGTTCGTGTTGAAATGCCTGGCTCTGATGCTGCTTTCGCTCACGCTTGTCAAATCGGCAACAGGGCGTTTTCGCATAGACCAGGCGTTCCGTTTCTATATGACCATTCCGGTGGCGCTTGCGCTGTGCAGTCTGGTACTGGTCTGGGTGATGTGAGGAGGCCGTTGTGTCACTGGAGAAAATGCTTAAAAAATTTTCCGTCCGCTCGCCGTGGCTTTTCAGAATCAATGCCGGTTCGTGCAATGGCTGCGATGTGGAACTGGCGACCACGGCCTGCATACCCAGGTATGATGTGGAACGCTTTGGCTGCCGGTATTGCGGCAGCCCGCGCCATGCTGATGTCGTGCTTATCACCGGCCCCCTGACAACCAGGGTGCGCGACCGCGTATTGCGGGTCTGGCATGAGATTCCCAACCCAAAGATTACGGTGGCTGTCGGCATCTGTCCCATTTCCGGCGGCGTCTTCCGCGAGGGTTATTCCATAGAAGGCCCGATTGATCGCTATCTGCCGGTGGATGTCAATGTTCCCGGCTGTCCGCCGCGCCCTCAGGCCATTCTGGAGGGAGTTGTGCTGGCGCGCTCAATCTGGCTCAAAAAACTGGGGCTGGAGGAATGACCATGGCGGGATTTTTGAAAGTTCTCTTGCGCAATGTGCTGGAAGGGCCGAGCACCGATCCTTTTCCTCTCGGAGAAACTTTTACGCCGGAGCGTTTGCGCGGCCGCGCCAGGGTGAACCCCGAACTCTGCATGGGTTGCGGCATCTGCCGCAATTCGTGTACGGCCGGGGCCATCAATATCATGCCCCTGAGCGACGGTAGCGGCTATACGATCACTATCTGGCAGAATTCCTGTTGTCTGTGCGCGTCATGTCGCCATTATTGCCCCACCGGAGCCATGAGCATCTCAAATGACTGGCATTCGACTCATCCCGAAGAAGAAAAATTCAACCGTCTGGAACAGCATACCATCAAATACGAGCCATGCGCAGCCTGCGGCACACTGATGCGGCCTGTTCCCGCCGATCTGGCGCGGCGTCTTTACGCCGCCAACCCTGAGATTGATTCCGAAAAAATCCGCCATCTTTGTCCCCAGTGCCGCCGACAGGAAGACGCCAGCCACAACGCCGGCGTCATACCGCCAACGACGACCGAAACCGTGGCCGCGCGCGAGCTGACCTCGGCTGCGCCCACAACATATTAAGAAGGCACCCATGCAAAAAAACATCCGGGATGACGCGCAGATTATAGAAGGGCTCACCCTGTGCAGCGAAACCGGCACGGTTCACCACACTGTGGACAGTTTTGGCAATACGTTTCACTGGTTCAGACTGGGAATGCCGCGTCAGTTGACGCGAGCGGCCGCTCTGCTGCGCGATGCCGGAGCGCGCCTGTGCATGGCGACGGCTTACAACCGTCGCCAGTTGAGCGAGCCCATGCAGGAAGTTTGTTATCATTTTGAGATTGGCGGCGTCATATACAATCTCACGGTCACGCTCAACGGAGAATGGCCCGTGGTTCCGTCCATAGCGCATCTTTTCGTCAATGCCGACTGGCATGAACGCGAAATGATGGAGCTTTACGGCATCAACGTGACGGACCATCCAAATCCGCGCCGCCTGTTCCTGGACGAGGAATTCGACGAGGGAATCCTCAATCAGGCCGTGCCGCTCTCAATCATGATGAACGGCGCCTGCACCGCGGACCTATGGGAACGCATCCTCAAAGACAGGGAGAAGCTGTCATGACTGTCATGAACACCGGCGGCAGCTCATTTTCCATGCCTCTAGGCCCGGTGCACGTGGCCCTGGAGGAGCCGGTTTACTTCCATCTGACTGTGGAAGGCGAAACCATACGCAACATTGAACTGACCTCTGGACATGTCCACCGGGGCATGGAGGCTATGGCTACCCAGCGCAACCTGACCAAAAACACCACCCTGACGGAGCGTGTCTGCTCGCTCTGCTCCAACAGCCATTCTTTCACGTATTGTATGGCTGTGGAAAATGTGCTGGGCATCGACATTCCTCAGCGAGCGCGCTATTTGCGCGTATTGGCGGAAGAAATCAAACGCGTCGCCTCGCACCTGTTCAATACCGCCATTCAGGCGCATCTTGTCGGATTCAAGTCTCTTTTCATGCACACCATGGAAGTGCGTGAGATAATGCAGGATGTGAAGGAAACCGTATACGGCAATCGCATGAATCTGGCGCAGAACTGTATCGGCGGGGTCAAATGCGATGTAACGCCCGAGCTTCTCAGGTACATTCTGGACATGGTCGACAAAATAGAACCTGGTGTCGAGGAGATACGCGAACTTTATTCCTCCGACAGCATGGTTCTCGGCCGCACCAAAGGCCTGGGCCTGTTGCCGAGGGAGGACGCGCTGCGCCTCGGCGTCGTGGGGCCGGTAGCGCGCGGTTCCGGCCTGAAAGTGGATGTGCGCAAGGATTCGCCTTACGCCGCGTATCCCGATTTGGAATTCGAGACAATCGTCAGTGCCGGCTGCTGCATCCATTCCCGCACAACGGTGCGTCTGCATGAAATTTTTGAATCTTTCCGCCTGATACGCCAATGTTGCGAGCGTGTGCCCGATGGGGCGACAACCGCCCCCATGCGCCAGATTCGCTCAGCCGAGGCATGCGCGCGCACCGAGGCTCCGCGCGGGGAAGTGTTCTACTACATCCGCACCAACGGCACCGACAGGCCGGACAGGCTCAAATGGCGCGTCCCGTCCTACATGAACTGGGAGGCGCTTGGCGTTATGATGAAGGACTGCAAAGTTGCGGATGTGGCACTGATTACAAACAGCATTGATCCGTGCGTATCCTGCACGGAGCGGTAAATGCACGAAGCGAGTCTGGTGCAGGGGCTTCTTTCCACCGCCCTTGCGGCGGTGGAGCGTCATAATGCGGACAATCCGGAAAACCGGGCTTTGCGGATTCAGGAAATTGAGTGTGAACTGGGGTTGATCTCCTGCGTGGAGCCCCAGACCCTGACTGGTTGTTTCGAGCTTTTCGCGGAGGGGACGCCCGCGGAGGGAGCGGCGCTTACTTTGCGTACCGTGCCGCTTGACTGTGACTGCCCTGCCTGCGGACATGCTTTCAAACTGACGCAACGGCGCTTCGTCTGCCCGCGGTGCGGCGGCGAGGAAATTCATTTCAGCGGAGGACATGGGCTTATGCTTGTTGCCCTGCGTGTTGAATCCGAGGAACAGAACCATGCACGAACACATTGAGGTCATACCAGATAAATGCCGCGCCTGCCGCCGTTGTGAAGTGGCCTGTATCGCCGCCCATCACGGCATGACCTTCAAGGAGGCCATGAAACACCGCGATGAACTCGTTTCCCGCGTTCAGGTGGTCAAAACGGAAAGCTTCAAAACCACAGTGCGCTGCCACCAGTGCGACCCCGCTCCCTGCTGCGACGTCTGCCCCACCGGAGCCCTGCAGCAGGAGGACGGACGCATTATCGTGCGTGTGCAGTTTTGCGCGGCCTGTAAAATGTGTCTCGCCGTTTGCCCTTATGGAGCCATTTCCCTGGAGCATATCGGCATGCCCGGCGTAGGCGGCGATTCGGAAACCATGGCCCAGCGCTCCCGCCGCGAAGTGGCGGTGCGCTGCGACATGTGCCAGGCATGGCGGGACAAGAACGGCAAGAAGATCACCGCCTGCATGGAGGCCTGTCCCGCGCGGGCCCTGTCCATGGTGGAACCGGACGGTACCGTCATCCTGCCGCCCGCTCCCGAGGCGAAACCCGACGCGTCACCCGGTGGCAAACCGGCTGACGCCCCGAATAAGGCCACTGTCGCCAGACCCGATGCGACGGTCTCCGCGACGGAAGGGCAAAAAGCCTCCCCGGAGGCGAGTCCGACGGCAAATCCGGATGCCGTTTCAGAAACGACTGAACAGAAACCTTCCCCCAGAGCCGCAGAGAAACCGGCTGTCTCGGAAATCGCGGACGACATCCCGGCAAAGCCGAAGAAAAAAACGGCTTCAGTCAGGAAAAAATAGACGTTACGAGATGCGATTACGCCGATTCTGAATTTTTTCGTGCATTCCCTTGCCCAAGGGAAGGCCGGTTTCCCGGCCTTCCCTGCCCTCAGGCAATGCTCGTCACAATCCACGCCCCGTGGGAGCGACAGCACAATTACCCCAAAACACAGACACGTTTCCCTTCACGCCCCTGTTGCGGGGAATGCCAAATATGACCTCGCCTGTCTCATGGCATGACGGAAATTTTGTTGTTCACACCGCGCACGCCTTTAGCTTCCCGCGCGATTTTTTCGGCAAGCCTGGACTGTGATTGTTTTATCACTTGCCCGCGCAAGGTAACAATTCCATGCGTTGTCGCCACTTTTATGTCCATGGAATCCAAGCCTTTTTCCGCCAAGAATTTTGCCTTGAGTTCCGTCGTAATTGCCGAGTCAGACACATACGCCTTGGCCTTTTCGGTGTTACTCGCGGCATTTGCCGAGTATGCCTGCGTGAATATGAGCAGCAGGCTTGCAAATATTCCAACAAAAAGCAGCATTCGTCTGTCTTCATTCGCTTTGAACATGGCTACCTCCTCGTCCCAACATTGCGGGATATGAACAGGATATATGGGTTGCTGTAGGTTTTCAAGGGGGCTTATTTAAGCACTGGGATACGCTCGACAACTTTATCGGCATTTAGCGAGTCACCACCTACTTTTTTGGAAGGTCGCCGCCCTATCCCCCCACAGCCTTCAACCTGGCGCTCACCCGCTGCAAAAATTCAGCGGAGGCGGCAACGCCCGGACGCTTGCAGAATGACGGGTTCTCCATGCCAACATGGTGGTCGGAGCAGGCCACGCAGTCGCCGTGACGCGCGCAGTCCGCCTTGATACAGGGGCATTCGGCCTCAATGTCAGTCTTCATTTGTCTGGACATGACCACTCCTTGTGTTAGCAGTAAGCTTGGCTAATGTCTAATTGCAAAAATTTCGAGCACAATTTTATACTAAAACTATGTGTATAAACAAATTTTATCAAGTTCAAAACTTGCGCAACCAGACACTAGAGTAGATTACGCTTGAGATGCGCTTTTTACGGCGGGAAAAGCCCGCCTGAGCGCATCTCGCGGCAAGGTTTGCAGGCAAATCCTTGCAGAGCATTTCAAGTGTGAAATGCTCTAGACAGGGAGCTTTGTTCAATCCCCGCCTTTTCAGCAAGCGCCGAAATCTTTCGCTTTTTTGCCAGGCGGTCCAATCTTTCTATGAGTTCTTTTTCAAGGTTCATGTACATGTGCATAGCCTCCTGCGTTGAAAATAACCATGTATTTTTTACAAATTTTACATTGGCAGTTTTTTGTTTATTTGCATAGAGTTGGCACATGAAAACTATTGAAGAATTTCGTGAGCGGCTTCGCACCTATCTTGACAAAGGAAAGGTCCGGCAAACAGCCCTGGCAAAGTAGACTCTCATTCCCGGCCTATCGCAAAATCGTTCCTGCGCCAAATCAAGTGCGGGTTTGAAACCAACCGGGTCCTGCAGATCCTTTTCTCTCATGTTGTGCCGCCGTAAAAGGGTGAAAAACGCACATGGTCTGAAGACGACGGCGACCCTGAAAAATTTTCTCGTGCAGGCGCACGGCGGAGCGGTCAAGCGTCAGGGCTTCGAGCTTCTCGGCGCTTTGCCGGGACCGGCCGTGCTGGTTCCGTTCGTCTTCAATCAGGATCAGGCGTACTGCCTGTGTTTCGGCGAGAAGTGGCTGCGCGTGGCGACGCATGACGGCTTTGTCCTTGGGAACGGCGGAAGCGTTTACCAGATCGCCAGCCCCTACACCCTGGCCCGCGCGCGGGAGCTTTCCCACGTCCAGAGCGCGGACGTGCTGTTTCTCGCCTGCCGGGACGTCGCGCCGCGCAAGCTGAAACGCTTCGGCCACGCGGACTGGCGTTTCGAGGTCATGACCTTCACAGCGCCGATGGAAGCTCCCGCATGGTCGGAGACGAAGGAAGTCACAACCTACAGCCACTCACTGGCGTACAACAGCGGGGAGGCGTACACCAGGGAATCGACATGGTATGAGGACGGGGAAGGCGGCGGGGGATACTACGACGCCTATTCCCCGATCAATGAAGCGCTGTACCGGCGGACGGCCACCACCACAACCGCGAAGGACATCTCCTTCGTCAACGGCGCTGTAAAATCCGACGGGTCCTCTTCTCCGGCCCAACTGATCACGCCCTACACCTATTACGTCACCGCGCTGAACGGGGACGGCAAGGAAAGCGAACTGTCCGAGGGGGCGGAAATCACCGGCCCGTCTTCAAACAACTGGCAGGGCGGGGATTATATCGTCATGTCCTGGAAGGCCGTTGAAGGGGCCGTGGAATACCGGGTGTACAAGTCGCAGCTCGGCGGACGGCCCGGCTATCTCGCTTCCACCGAAAAACTGACCTACAACGATTACAACGCTTCTCCCTCCGTCAGCGAGGGCGCGCCGAAATATGAGGACCCGTTTCCGGGCGGCGACTGGCCCGGCACGGTGTCCATCTTCGAGCAGCGCCTTGTCTTCGCCTCCTCCCGCAACCGCCCGCAGACAATCTGGATGAGCAAGAGCGGGGATTACGACAATTTCGCCAAGTATGAGCCCATAGGGGCCGATTCTCCCCTGGAGCTGACCATCGCGAGCCGGGAAGTCTCCGGCGTGGACTGGATAGCCTCTCTGCGTTCGCTGATCCTCGGCACGGCGGGCATGGAATGGGAAGTTTCCGCGCGCGGGGAGGAAGCGTTCAGCGGGAAAAACGCCAAGGTCACGCCGCAGAGCTATTGGGGCAGTTCGCTGAAAGACGTGATCACCATCGGCAACGTGCTCCTGCATGTGAGCGGCTCCGGCAGGCAGGTGCGCAACCTCCAGTACGACTTCACTTCCGATTCCTACGGCGGCGCGGACCTTTCCATTCTGGCCGCGCATCTGCTTGAGGATTACGGCATCACGGACTGGACCTACCAGAAGTATCCGGATTCCGTCGTCTGGGCAGTGCGCGAGGACGGAGTTCTGCTGGGCCTCACGTTCCAGGCCGAACATCAGGTCGCGGCATGGCACCGGCACCACACGCAAGGACGCTTCCAGAACGTGTGCGCCCTGCCGCACGGCTCTGAATATTCGCTGTTCGCCGTGGTGGAGCGGGACGGAGCGTATTTTCTGGAACGCATGGCCGAACGCTTCCGGCCTTCGGCTCCGGAGCGGGCGATATTCCTTGACTGCTCCGTGACGTATGAGGGCGAGCCGAAGCTGGAGCTGTCCGGCCTCGGCCACCTGGAAGGCAGGGAGGTCGGGATTTACGCGGACGGGGCGGTGCAGACGCCGCGCGTTGTGTCGGGGGGGAAGATAACCCTGGACAACCCGGCCTCGCTGGCGACGGTGGGACTGCGATATACGGCGGATCTTGAAACCGTGCCCATTGAGTCTGTCGGGCAGGGCGGCACAAGCGTGGCCCTGAAAAAGACCATCAACGTGGCCGACATTCTTTTCCGGGACAGTCTGTGCGTCAAGGCGGGCCTGTCCTTCGCGCCGGGCCGGATGGAAGAGATACGCTGGCGGACGACGGAGCCTTACGGCAAGCCGCCCGCTCCGTTCTCCGGAATGAAGAGCGTCACCCTGGGCGGTCTGGCGGAGAATGTGGCGACAATCTGCATCCGCTCGGAGCTTCCGACGCCCTGCACCGTGCTGGCCATTGTGAGCAGGATCAAGGTGAACGCATGATGAGAACGTCAGACATCACTCAGCAAACGAAAGTATTCGTCACGAGTCAGTCTGGCCGTGCGAATCAGTCGCTGGATGATTTCAACGTCGATTTCTTCGTATTCGGGAATAATGATCGGGCGGAGAACGCCGAGCTTCTCATAAACCCTGTGGCTGGACGCCTGGCGAGCAAAGGAGAACCCCGCCGACAGGAAAACCCGCTCAAGAGTTTTCCAGTGCTGCGGCGTCAGGCGCGGCATCGTTTCCCGCGCGCCGAAGATTTGCCGCGATACGGCAAATACGCTGCCGCCGCTTCGACAACGGCGTTTATTCGCGTTTCCGTGTACCCTGCCTGGCGCAGAACCTCATCAAGAGTGCCGCGCTGCAAACAGGATTCGATAAACAGCGCGATTGCTTCCCGAAGGTTCTGTTCAGCGCGTTCAAAGGTTTCGCCCTGCGTGGCAAGGTCCAGATCGGGGCAGGATCCTATCCAGTATTTGTCGGAAGGTTTGAAATTCACTTCCACCGGCATCATGCTGAGTTGTTCCATGTGCGCCCTCTCTGGTCGAACTGTAGCACAAGCGCATAGAACGGGCAAGGGGCAAGCATGAGATGGCGCATCGAGCAGGCGCGGCCGGAGCACATACCGGACATAGCCGCGAACATGCGGGAGGCCGACAGGCGCGAGGTGTGGGCGTACCGGCGGCACACGCCGGAACAGGCCCTGCGCCTGAGCCTGTCCCGCTCTCTGGCCGCATGGACGGGCATCGTCGAAGAGCGGCCCGCGCTCATGTGGGGCGTCGGGGCGGCCTCCCTGCTCAGCTTCACGGGCAACCCGTGGCTGCTGGGCACGGACGCGGTGCATGACATCAGGCGCCCCTTCCTGCTGCACAGCCGCGCCTTTGTCCGGCTTATGCGGGACATGTTTCCCCGTCTGGAAAACTTCGTCCACGCGGAGAACCGGCTTTCCATCCATTGGCTGAAATGGCTCGGCTTCACGCTTGAGGAAATTCCCGAAGTCATCAACGGCGAGGATTTTTACCTGTTCCGGAAGGAGGACGGCCATGTGTGAGGCCACGACCCTGACCATCGCAAGCATGGCCGTGGGCGCGCTTTCCACCGGCGTGCAGATGTACGCGCAGAACCAGCAGCAGCAGGCTCAGGCGGATGCCGCCAGCGCGGCGGCCGAGTACAACGCGCAGGTGGCGGCCAACGAGGCGGCCACGCGGGAACAGCTCGCGCGCAACGAGATGTCCAAGGGCATCGCGGACAGGGAGCGGCAGCAGCGGCAGGCGGCCAGGGCCATGGGTGAAATGCGGGCGAACATGGGGGCGTCGGGCTTTGAGATGGATTCCGGCACCATGGAGAGCCTGCTTGCCGAGTCCGCGCAGGAGCACCAGTACGACAGCCAGGTGATCATGAACAACGCGGCGCAGGCCGCATGGCAGCAGCAGGTGGCCCAGACGGGCGCGCTGAACCAGATGGAATACGCCAACTGGCAGAAGTCCAACGCCGACAGCGGACGCGGGGCGACGGGCCTTGCCATGGCCGGGACCCTTCTGGGCGGCATCGCCGGCGGCATCGGGACGTACAACACGTATCTGAAGAATCAGCCGGCGACCAAGCCCGGAGACACCTTCCGTCTCAACGCCGGAAAGTCGCAATACACGCAATACGGATTTTAGCCATGCCGATACTCACGCCATATGAAAGCCGGGCCGGGATAGCGACGGCCAACGCGGGGCAGGCCGCGCAGTACCGCTCCGGGGCGGCCTTTGTCACGCCGGGACAGTCCGCCATGCCGGGCGCGCTCGACAAGCTCGCCCAGGGCATGGACAAGCTCAACAAGGCGGCCTTCGGCTTTGCCATGGAGCGGCAGAAGCAGCAGAACGCCACGGACATGCTGGCGGACAAGATGCGCCTTGAGGACGAAGTGCGGGCCTTTCAGCGGGACGTGCAGGAGAACAACAAGGGCGCCGACGCCCGGCTGGTTGATCAGAAGGCGGAGGAACTTTTCCGGGGGCAGCGGGAGTATCTGGAAAAGCGCTGGGGCGGCAACCGGGAGATGATGAACCAGGCCCTGGGCATGTTCGACGGCCTCCGGCAACCGACTTTGAACTGGACCGGAGCGTGGAAGTACAGGGAGGAAGAGGCGTACAAGGCGGAAACGGTGGAAGCGGACTTTCTGCGGAAGCTGGAAGCGGTTTCCCTGCCCGGAACAACCGGAGAACAAAAAGACGCCATGTTTCTCGCTTTCGAGAGAAATCTCCGCGAAATCGCCGGACAACGGCAGAATCCGGAAACAGGCCAATATGAGGGCGGACGCAATGTTGACGCCGTGTTGCAAAGATCCCGCATGCGTCTGGACAAGACCTATGAGGCTGAACAAAAGCGCATGGCCGCTGAAGCGAAAGCCGCTGAAATCGAGAACCTTACGGAGCGTTTTGTTTCGATGGGCGAAGAGGAAGGCGGCAAGGCGCTCCTTGAGGACGAGAAGCTGAAAAAGAATCCCAAGCTGCTGAACTCGGTGCTGTCCGGTTTCCTGTACAGATTTGAGCTTTCCTCAAGACAGCGGGCTTTTGCGGACAAAATACGCCTCCACGGGCCGATGACGGCCCTTGAAGGCGTCGCGGAACTGCCGGAAGAGCAACGGTTCCAAAAAGCGCAGGAAATCATGAACGGGCTGTCTCCGAAAGACCGCGTGAAGATGGAAAGATATGCCAATGCCGCTGTCGGCGGTGATTTCAGGACGGACCCCGACGCCGTTGACAGTGCGACGGAGTTGCTGCTGAACGGCGATGCGGTGCCCGATGACGTGCGCATGAGGATCGCGCCGAAGGAATTCGCGCGACTTGAGAAAAAAGTGCAAAGCGGCGTGTTGAAAGAACTTCGTAATGTGTTTGACGTGACCGCCGACAGATGGCTGAGCGAAAAAGGCAACGAGAAGCACAAGAAAGAATTCGGCCTTGATAAAGCAACGATGTGGAAAGATTTTCTTTTATCCACGGATGCCGATGAGAAAGGCGATTATAAGCGTCTCATGCAGGAAGCGAATGACTTCTTCAAGTCGACCGCGCTGAACAAGGTGATAAATTTCTGGCCCGATCCGGAGGTTTCCGTTCCGTCCTTCCTTGTTGGCGATTACCTCGCGAGAAATCCCGACAGCCTGCATGCGCCGGCACAGGGAGGGAACGGCGATTACGGACGGATTGTTGAGGATCTGAAAGCCAAAGGGATTCCCGCCACAGATGCGAATATCGCCGTAGCGTACAAACAGATTATTGAAAAGAAAAGGAAGGGGTTAAAGTGATTCAAGACTCCGACCTTGAGTTCATTGATTACGGCAACCTGCCGGACCAGCCCGGAAAAGAGGCATCGGCATTCACCCCGACCGGACTTGACGATCCTCTTGGCCTGAGCTTCGGCAGCGCCGGTCCGGGTCCGCTGACGCCCGACGACTTTTCGCCGATGCCCGCAAACGAAAGCGTTCTGCGGCATTTTGAGCGGCGACGTTCCGCTGAAAAAGGCATGGCCGGGGACATCGGGCATACGCTTCATGCCCTGCATGATTCCCTGAAAACCGACCCCTTCAGGCTGGCGCGGGGCGTAAAGGACACCGGTCTTTCCCCGTTCGTTCTGGACAGCGATTTCGCTTTTGGGCAGGAGAAACTGCGTTCCGAGGAGTTCCGCGAGCAGATGCGCTTCTTTGCCGACAACGCGGAGAAAATGCCCGTCACCATGTCGCTGATGCGGGAGTTTGACAACAACGCCGATACCCTTGCCCTGATGATGGACAAGAGGCTGTTCGATCTGGAAAGCCGTTTGCCGGAGAATCAGCAGAGCGGATGGGGGCATGTCGCGGGCGCGTGGGAAGCGGGCATGCTGCAACGCGAAGCGAACAGTCTGCTGATGAATCCGCTTTTCCGGGGCGTTGCGCTCACGGAAGAGGAAGAAGACAGGCTTTCAGTCATCAATCAGACGTTGCAATACCAGGCGCGGCAAAAAGAAAAACTTGGCCTGCCGGCGCGAATGGCGCGCGGTTCCGTGGAGTCTCTTGGCGTTCCTCTGGCCGGGGGGCTGGCCTCCGGCGCGAACATGGGCGCGGCCGGCATGGCTATCGGCGCGGCGGCCGGGGCCGGAGCATTCTTGCCCGGCGCGGTCGCGGGCGGATTTGCCGGGCTTGCCGCGGGACTGACGGCCGGAGCGGTCAGGGACATTTTTGAACAGGAAGCGGCGCTTACGTACAACGAGCTGCGCAACATGACCGACGACTACGGCAACCGTATCGACGACGGCACGGCGCGCGCTCTGGCCGCGGCAACGGGCCTCGCCAACGCCGGACTGGAATATTTTGGCTTTAAGCAAATGGCGGCCGTCGTTCCCGGACTGGACAAACTGGTGACGGGGGGCGCGGCCAAAGCCGCGGCGTCCTGGCTGGCGAACAATCCGAAGGTTCTGGCGCGGGTCGGCGAGGGGGGCTTGAAGGCGGCGCTCGGCATCGCCGGGGAAGTCGGCACGGAGTTGGGGCAGGAGATCGTGAACCTCGCGGCCGAGGAGATCGGCCGGCGCAACTCCGTCATTGACGTTGCCGCGCCATCCGCCAAAGAAGTCCGCGACAGGCTTTTCGATGTGGTGAAGGGCACGATAGAGGCGACTGTTCTGCCCATGGGGCTTGCGGGCGGCGTTCGCGTCTATCGCGGCGCGCGGAGACAGGATGCGCTTCAGGAACTGAGCGCGGCCCGCTCACGCCTGTTCGACACGCTTGTGGACGCGGCCCGCAATTCCCGCGTTCTTGAGGAACTGCCGGAAAACGGGGAAGCGCTGATCTCGGCACTGGCCGAAAGCGGCGTTGTGCCGGAAACGGTGTACATCCGGCCGGAAGCGGCGCAGCGCGTCTTTTTTCAGGGCGCTCTGGAGGAAGATGCCGAAGGAGGCGGGGCCGTCAATCCTGAACGCTCGGCAGAGCTTGAGCGCCTTGCCGCCGAACTCGGCATCACGCCGGAAAGCCTTGAGGAAAGCCTGACGTTGGGCACGGACATCGCCGTGCCGACGGAAAAGGCCGTGCGGCATCTGTTCCGGGATGAGGGTTTGTACAACTCCCTGCGCGGAGACATGCGTTTTGACCCAGAACAGCGCACGGACGCGGAGCTTGAGGAATTGCTCGCCATGAATGAGGACGCGGCCAAACGGCAGGCGTATCTTGACGACATTCTCAACGGCGCGGCTGAGGAAATGGATACGGCCGCGACCCGCCACGACATGCGCATGGAGATGACAAAATCCCACCGCGACCAGCTTGTGGCCGACGGATTCACGGAGGCGCAGGCCGACGCCCACGGGCTGATATTGGCGGCCGGCGCGGAACGCTTCGCCCGGATGCGCGGGGTGACGCCGGGGGAATGGCTTGATGAGAATTTCGCCGGATTTTACGGCATGACGCGGGAGGAGTTCGAGGGCCTGCGCACCACGCCGGAAGACGCGGAGCGGGAGCGCATGTACGAGCAGCTCATGTCCGACATGGGCGTGA